>CAYMEC010000039.1:0-33845 GCA_964389425.1 uncultured Roseovarius sp. | reverse complement strand
AGAACTGGCCAAGATCGTCCGCGTCATACGCAAAAAAGATGAAAGCGCCCCGCACAACACGCTACTGGTGCTGGATGCCACGACTGGCCAGAACGCGCTGAGCCAGGTGGAGACGTTCCAGAAACTGGCCGATGTATCGGGCCTTGTGATGACCAAGCTCGACGGCACGGCCAAGGGCGGTGTGCTCGTGGCGCTTGCCGATAAATTCGGTCTTCCCATCCATGCGATCGGGGTAGGGGAACAGATCGACGATCTGGCGCCATTTGACCCCGAGGAGTTCGCCGCCGCACTGACAGGCCTTGAAGACTGATTTGCAGTTCAGGCGCGGAATCAAGGGCTTTAGACTGCCGCGCCTTCGTCAGGCCTCACCCAGGGCCTGGCGAATTGTCGAGCTTGGCGCATCGCTCAAACCCGCAGCGGGATGTTACGATAAAGTGCCCTCGCCCGAAGTCTGGATCGCCACGCCGGGGCCTGACGAAAGCGCTCTGTTGCACGCCCCATGACAGAGTGGATCATCTCTCTCGAAGGTACCGACGCGGGCAAGCAAGCCGCGCTGATCCTCGCCATCCTCGCGGCCTTCCTCCACGCCGTTTTCGGCGCACTGCAAAAAGGGCGGTTCGATCCCTGGCTCACGCGCGGGGCCATCGACGCCAGCTACGCCATCATGGCCGCTCCCTTTGCGTTCTTCGTCGTGCCCTGGCCCGAGCCGCACATGTGGCCAATCTTCGCGCTCGTCTGGGCCATTCACCTGATCTACAAGATCCTTCAGGCCATGGCCTATACCCGCGGGGCCTACACCGTGGTCTACCCGGTGGTGCGCGGCACATCCCCCATCTTTGCCGTCATTGGTGCGTATCTTCTTTTCAATGAAACCTTCACCGCGATGCAGTGGATGGGCCTTCTGGTGCTGCTCACGGGTATCTTCGGCCTTGGCGCCTACAACCTGCGCACCATGACGATTGCGCGTGATACCATGCCCATGGCGCTGACCCTTGCCACGATGACGGGTCTGTTCGTTGCGCTCTACACGACCTTTGACGCCTACGGGATCCGCGCCACCGCCAACCCCTTCACCTTTCTGGCGTGGTTTTTCCTGATTGACGGCCTCGCGATGCCGTTCATGGCGCTCATCCGCTATCGCCGCATGGAAAACCCGCCTCACGCGATTGCGTTGATGAAAAGGGGTGTGATCGGCGGTTTTGTCGCTTATATGTCCTTCGGATCGATCATGCTGGCCACGCGACTTGATAAAGTGGGAGAGGCGGCTGTTCTGCGCGAAACATCAACGATATTTGCGGCCTTTATCGGCTGGATCGCGCTGAAGGAAACGGTGGGGCCATGGCGCATCGCGCTAATGGCATTGATCGCGGCGGGGGCCGTGATTGTGGAAGTAGGAGGCTGACGCCAAAATGGCAGAGCAAGGATCCGAAACGCGCGAGGAGCGACACGCCCGCCGAAAGGCCGCGCGCCGGGAAGAAAGACGTGCCTTGAAACAGGCACAGATGGCCGCCGAGGCTTCCTTGGGCGATCAGCCTGTTGAAAAAGCCGAGAAATCCGTCCATCCGGGCCTCAAGGCGGTTCTGGAATTCGGGCCCATCATCGGCTTCTTCGTGGCCTACCTGCTCTACAAGGATGAGGTCTTCGTGGTCGGTGGCGTGGAATACACGGGTTTCGTGGCCGTCACCGCCGCCTTCATCCCGATCTTCCTCTTGGGCATTGGCGTGCTGTGGTTTCTAACCGGGCGGCTGGCGCGGATGCAGGCCGTCACGGCTGTCCTTCTTATCGTTTTCGGGGGCCTCAGCGTCTGGTTCAACGATCCCAAGTTCTTCAAGATGAAACCCACCGCGGTCTATCTGCTGTTCACCATCATCCTCGGCATCGGCCTCTTGCGTGGGCAAAGCTGGCTGAAATTCGTGATGGAGGAGATGATGCCTCTGAAGGACAAGGGCTGGATGATCCTGACCAAGCGGGTGACGTTGCTCTTCTTCCTCTCGGCTGTCGCAAATGAAGTCGTCTGGCGCACCCAATCCGAGGAGTTCTGGGTCTATTTCGAAACATTCGCCATGCCCGTGGTGATCTTCGTCTTCTTCATGGCGCAATCGCGGCTCTTTGCGACCTACGCCACGATGAACCCCTCCAAAAAGTAATCCCCCGGCGCGGAATCAAGCGCGTGGCGCGCCGCGCCTTCGCCTGGCCCCACACGTCACACCTCTGGTGTGCCACCAAACATGGCGCGCCTTTGGCGCGACGCCTGGCGAATTTGTGCCGTCGGTGCATCGCTCAGATATACGGCGGGATGTCACGATAAAACGCCCATGCTTGAAGTAGGGATCGCCAGACCGGGGCCAGCCAAAGCCGCTCTGTCAGGTCACGATTGACACATTCTGCGCTTCGGCGTACTCACATGCCGTGGCGATTTGTTACCGGATTGCGGGCCACGTAAAACAACTCCGCTAAAAGGTCAGGATGAAAGGCCCCTTTCGCTTGACCGCGATCAGGGGCTTTTTCATTGGGAGACATGTACATGTCCAAAACCTGGAACAAACGCACGAAATTGGTCCACGAAGGTGCCCGCCGCAGCCAATATGGCGAGGTGAGCGAGGCCATCTTCCTGACCCAGGGCTTCGTCTATGACACCGCCGAGGCTGCCGAGGCGCGCTTCATTGAATCAGGATCTGACGAATTCATCTACGCCCGCTATGGCAACCCGACCGTGGCGATGTTCGAAGATCGCATGGCCGCCATCGAAGGGACCGAAGACGCCTTCGCCACCGCCAGCGGCATGGCGGCGGTCTCCGGTGCGCTCACATCCATGCTCAAGGCTGGCGATCACGTGGTCTCCGCCCGCGCTCTCTTCGGCTCCTGCCTTTATGTCCTCGAAGAGGTGCTCACCCGCTACGGGGTGGAGGTGACCTTCGTCGATGGCACCGATCTCGACGCGTGGCGCGCGGCCATCCGCGCGGACACAAGCGTCGTTTTCCTGGAAACCATTGCCAACCCCACGCTTGAGGTGATCGATCTGCGCGCCGTCGCGGAAATTGCCCATGGCGTCGGCGCCAAAGTGGTGATCGATAACGTCTTTGCCACGCCAGTCTACACGAACGCGCTGGAACAAGGCGCTGATGTCATTGTCTATTCCGCCACCAAGCACATCGACGGCCAGGGGCGTGCGCTGGGTGGCGTGATCCTTGGCACGCGCGACTACATCCGCAAAACGGTCGAACCTTATATGAAGCACACCGGCGGCTCCATGTCGCCCTTCACGGCTTGGGTAATGCTCAAGGGGATGGAGACGATGGATCTGCGCGTGCGGGCGCAGGTAGCGTCGGCCAGCGCCCTGGCCGACGCGTTGCACGGACACGCAAAACTGGCCCGAACGATCTATCCCGGCCATGAGAGCCACCCTCAACATACCCTCGCGATGGAAGAAATGGGCGCAGGCGGCACCGTGATCGCCCTTGATCTGGCGGGCGGGAAAGAGGCGGCGTTCCGCTTCCTCAACGCGCTGGAGATCGTCAAAATTTCAAACAATCTGGGCGATGCGAAATCCATCGCCACGCATCCCGCGACAACCACCCATCAACGGCTGAGCGATGATCAAAAGGATGTGCTGGGCATCACCCCGGGCCTGATCCGCTTTTCCGTCGGGATTGAGGACACGGATGATCTGATTGCAGACGTGATGCAAGCGCTGGATCAGGCCTGAACCGGCTCGGCCCGCCCGTAAAACCCGATCCGCTCCTCGTCTGAGAACACAACGCCCGGGCGGTCATAGAAGGAAAAAACCGAAATCATCCGCGCCGTGGCGCCTTCAATGGGCGTCACGCGATGCGCCGTGTTGCGGCCTTTGAACACATTCAGCGTCCCGGCCTCCAGCGTCATGCGCTTCACATTTTGGTCCTTGCCCCGCAGCATCGCCGCAACCCCGTCATAATTGGGGTCATCTTCAGAACGCAGCCCTGTACGGTATTCAAATTCACCCCCCGCGTCGGGCGCTTGCAACAGCAGCGTGGTGGTGAATTCAGAGCGATCAAAGTGCCAGTTGAGCGCCTGGCCCGACCGGTACTGCATCGCATTCACCCGCGCCAAGGGATCCTTCATGACATGCAGCCTTGGCATCTCCATTGTGGCGGCCAGAAACCGGGCGAATTCAGGCCATTCATAAAGCGTAATCAGGGGCCCGTCCGCAAACTGGTCGGCACAGAGCGTCCGGTTGGAAGTTTGAAATTGCATGAGCGCCGGATGATCGGGTGTCAGCCCGTCGATATCGCGCTTGAAATAGATGTTGTGGGATCGCTCATGGCGGAAGCTGTCGGTCTCAAAGATCGGTGCCAACTGCTTGGTAACACTTGCGGCCACCTCTGGGCGGAGAAACCCGTCCAGATTGAACATCCCATCTGAGGCGAGATCCCTTTTGCAGCGCGCCACCAAAGCCGCCCATTCGGGACTGTTGGGGTGATGAAGGGGAAAGCGATCAAGGTCGAGAATGTCGGAGATATTAAACATGCCGCGCACACTGACACTTGCATTTCTCCGAGGCAATGGGCCTTGCGCTCCGGCGCGGAATCAAGGGCGCCAGCCCGCCGCGCCTTCGCCTGGCCCCACCCAGGGCCTGGCGAAATTTCGAAGCCTGCGCCCCGCTCAACCCCACAGCGACACGTCATGATAAAGTGCCCTCGTTTGAGATTGGGATCGCCAGACCGGGGCCTGCCGAAGCCGCTCCGTTGCGCTGAAAAACGTCCACTTTCCGCCGATTTGGGGGGCTTTCGGCAATCCCGGAAAAATAAAAAAATCACCCATTATTCTATATTTACAACGCCTTGCCTGCACACCTTCATGTTACAAACGCGTTACACCTGCGAAGTAAATTAGAAATTCCACCGCCCCCACATTATATGCTACCCCCTGGTTAGGGATAAGGACGGACCCTCAATGAACATTCATCATCCAGATCTTGATAAACTTGATCGTGACGATGCAAAGGCAGCGCTCAACGTTTTGCGCGCTTGGGCGGCCACGGCCTCACCAGAAGAGGTTGCCGATCTCGACCCGGCAGTGGCACGGCTTTTGCCGCAGGATGAGACGTCAGACTATCCCGCGCTGTCGCGCGACTACCCGCAGGATTTCGTACCTGATGCGGCCTACAAGGCCACCATGCCTGACCTGCAAAACGGACCGTCCTCTTTGATCAAGGGTGCCAAGAAACAGCTCCAGCATGTAGGCATTTCCAACTTCCGCCTGCCGATCCGGTATCGCACTCGCGAAAATGGCGCAATCACGCTGGAAACCTCAGTCACCGGCTCTGTCAGTCTGGAGGCAGAGAAAAAGGGCATCAACATGTCCCGCATCATGCGCAGCTTCTACAAACACGCCGAAAAGACGATGTCTTTCAGCGTGGTAGACGCCGCATTGCGCGACTACATCTCTGATCTTGATAGCCTTGATGCGCGCATTCAGATGACGTTTTCGTACCCGATGAAAATCAAGTCTCTCCGTTCCGGCTTGGAGGGATTTCAATATTACGACATCGCGCTGGAACTGACCGAGGCCGACGGCGTCCGTCAGAAATTCATGCATCTCGACTACGTTTATTCCTCGACATGCCCGTGTTCACTGGAACTCAGCGAACATGCCCGTCAGGCCCGCGGGCAACTTGCCACGCCGCATTCGCAACGCTCCGTGGCGCGCATCTCGGTTGAAATCGATGACAGCGCGCCCGAAACGCTGTGGTTCGAAGACCTGATCGAAATGGCCCGTGCCGCCGTCCCGACAGAGACGCAAGTCATGGTCAAGCGCGAGGATGAACAGGCCTTTGCGGAACTCAACGCGGCCAACCCGATTTTCGTGGAAGACGCCGCGCGGCTCTTTTGTGAACAGCTGCAAAAAGACCCGCGCATTGGCGACTTCCGCGTGATTGCCAGCCATCAGGAAAGCCTGCATAGCCATGACGCGATCAGTGTCGTGACCGAAGGCGATACCTTTGCAGCGGGATCACTCGATCCCAAGCTGTTCAAGACACTGTATCACGTCGGATAGACCAAAACTCTTCTCGAACCGCACATAAAAGCGGCGCTCCGCTTGGAGCGCCGCTCTTTTCGCGCGTTTTATCGCCAAACGCGTGGTCCGATGTCACATGGGTGTTAACGCGATGTGCTTTGCTACCTACCGTGGCCTGACAGGGCGCGCGAAGCCCGCATGTGCCAAAACGGGAGGAGCATCATGTACTTGACCGATCCATTTCAATTTTCCGCCGCAGGCTACCGTATGATGGGCATCATGGTGGAACAACAGATGCGCGTCATGAGAGTGCTGGGCGACGCGGCGTTGGCATCCAATCCGCTGTTGTCGTCACCTGTGGCGCGGCGCACGGTCGAACCCTCCGCGCCGCACAAGACAAAGCCGGTGGCCCGGTCCGTGACTCATCTGACAAAGCCGGCCACGCTCTCCAAACCGGCAGCGTCCAAACGCCCGCGCCAACCGTCCCCGCCGCCTGCTTTCCCGCAAGCCCCGGCCAATGGCACGGCGGCGCATCCCGCAGAATAAAAAAACACTTTATGTTGCATCAGACGCAAAGCGGGTATCTCGTTTTGCGTCTTCTTTTTTCGGGTTGAAATCCGTAAATTGCGAGACAGGGAGGAAACCACTTAATCAGAGGTTTCTCAATGGCTTACATTTCACAACACCCGTCCTCCATCGGTGCGCTTCTGGCCCGTGTGCTGCACGCTATCGCATCCTCGCCCGACCGGATCGTCGAAGACCGTCAGCGCGCCGCAACCCGCCTGATGGACAAATCCGATGAGGAACTGGCCGCGATGGGCCTGTCCCGCGCCCGTGTCATGGAAGATGTGCATCGCCACCTCTACTACTGCTGAGGCTGGGCACGCATCCGCTTGACAGGCTGACGTGGCGAAGCCAAGGCTTCGGCCATGCAAGACTATCGTCCTGTCGGTTATGTCGTGGGCCTCATGGTCATGGCGCTTGGCGTGGCCATGTGCTTGCCCATGTTCGTCGACATCGCGGAAGGCGCGGAAAACTGGCTGGTCTTTGCCAAAAGCGCCGCCATCACGCTGGGGATTGGCGGCGCTGTCGTTTTCGCCTGTTCCAAGGGTGACCACGATCAGCTCAGCGTTCAGCAGACCTTTCTTCTGACCTTCGGGGTCTGGGTCACGCTGCCATTCTTTGCCGCCATTCCCTACATGTTCGGCGTGACGCAACTGGGCGCAACCGATGCGTTCTTCGAGGCAATGTCCGGCCTCACCACAACGGGCGCCACCGTGATTTCCGGGCTTGATGACCTGCCCAAGGGCCTTTTGCTATGGCGCGGTCTCACGCAATGGCTGGGCGGGATCGGGATCATTGTTGTGGCGATGGTCTTCCTGCCTGAACTCCGCGTCGGCGGGATGCAGATCTTTCGCTCGGAAAGTTTTGATACCTTTGGCAAAATCCTGCCCCGCGCGACGGAGATTTCGTCGCGCATCTCGGTCATCTACATCACGCTTACACTGGTCTGCGCCGGCAGCTACCTGCTCGCTGGGATGGATGTGTTTGATGCCACTGTCCACGCCATGACAACCGTCGCGACGGGCGGGTTTGCCAATTACGACAATTCCTTCGCGGCCTTCGCCCCCGCCGCCCAGTATTTCGCAGTGATCTTCATGATGCTTGCCGCCCTGCCATTCGTGCGTTTCGTGCAACTCACCGCAGGCACCGCGCAACCGCTGCTCAAGGACCGTCAGGTGCAGGGCTTCTTTCTCACCGCCTTCAACCTCGTGCTGATCCTCACGCTTTGGCAATGGCAAAACCAAGGCGACCTCTCTGAGCCCGCCTTCCGCCGTGTCCTCTTCAACACCGTGTCGATCCTGACCGGCACGGGCTATGCCAATGCCGACTATATGACATGGGGCAGTTTCCCGGTGGCCATGCTCTTTTTCATCGGTCTCATCGGCGGTTGCGCGGGGTCGACCTCCTGCTCGATCAAGGTTTTCCGCTACCAACTGCTGTTTGCCTCGGTAAAGGTGCAACTCCAACGTATCTACTCTCCCCACGGCATGTTCACCCCTCGTTATCAGGGCCGTCCTGTCGTCGATGATGTGCTGACCTCGGTCATGTCCTTCTTCGTCTTCTTCGTCGTGACACTCGGGGTCATGGCCGTGGCGCTGGGCCTCACCGGGCTGGATTTCGTGACCTCTGTGTCCGGCGCCTCCGCCGCACTGGCCAATATCGGCCCGGGGCTGGGCGACACCATCGGGCCTGCGGGCAATTACGCGCCCTTGAACGACGTGGCCAAATGGGTTCTGTCAGCGGGGATGCTCATCGGCCGGTTGGAGCTTTTCGCCGTCTACGCCATCTTCACCTTTAGTTTCTGGAGGGTCTAATGCCCGATCGCCCCTTAGGCGCACAAATCAGCCACATGCTCAAATCCCGCGGCGTCGATGTGATCTTCGGCATCCCCGGGGTCCATAACCAGGAAATGTATCGCGGCATTGAAGAGGCCGGCATCCAGCATGTGCTCGCCCGCCACGAACAGGGTGCGGGCTTCATGGCCGATGGCTATGCCCGCGCGACAGGGAAACCGGGCGTGGCCTACATCATCACCGGGCCGGGGCTTTGCAATATCATGACCCCTTTGGGACAGGCCTATTCCGATTCTGTGCCCGTGCTGGCGATCTCGTCCTGCCTCGATGAAACGTCCTCGACCCGGGGTCAGTTGCACCAGATGCTCGATCAACGCGCCGCCGCCGATTGCGTCTGTGACTGGAGCCACGAGGCCCGCTCACCCGAAGCCGCCTATGGCCTGATTGATCGCGCGCTGACCGAATTCAGCACGAGCCGCGCAAGATCCAAACACTTGCAAGTCCCCATCGCACTCCTCGAAGGCAATGCCCCCGCCGCACCTGAACGTGACGGGGCAAGACGCGACCGCGACGGAGCGACGAACCTGCCCAACCCGGATCAGGTCAAAGCGGTGGCAGACCTGCTCCAGACCGCCTCCGCGCCGCTCTTCGTTCTCGGGGGCGGTCTGGCGCAATATGGCGAAGCCGCGGAGGCCGCTACCCGGACCCTCGTCAAAAACACCGGCGCCGCCGTGTTCATGAGCTATGCCGGCTGTGGCCTCTTGCCGCCGGATGAAACGCTCAGCTATGGCAGCTATCTCGCCCGCCCGGACAGCGCAGGCATCATCGCGCGGGCCGATCTCGTCGTTGTTATCGGGTCGGAGCTTTCCGAATGCGATCTCTGGCGCACCGATCTTGGCCACACGGGGCAAATGATCCGCGTCGATATCGACCCCGAGGTATTGTCCGATCAGCAACGCGCGGAGACACCAATCCAGGCTGATGCGCTCGCCTTCGTGCAGGCGCTTCTGGATCATCTCCCGCACGGCGTGGACCCCAAGTGGAACACCGAAGACATCACGCGCACCAAGGCGCGCTTCAAGGCGGAGACGGACGCGGAACGCCCCGGCATCGTGCCTGTCTGCGATGCGCTCTGCGCCGCGTTGCCGGATGACACGATGATCTATTCCGACATGACGCAGTTTGCCTATGTCGCCAAAGAGGTCTGGGATATGCCCCGCGCGGGTCACTGGCACCACCCCAACGGCTTCGGCACGCTGGGATATGCATTGCCGGCCTCCATCGGCGGGGCGGTGGCCCGCAAAGGCAAGCCCACGCTCTGCATCGCGGGCGATTACGGCTTGCAATACACGGTGCAGGAACTTGGCGCGGCGGTGGAACTGGGCCTGCCCTTGCCCATCCTCGTGTGGGACAATTCCAAACTGAAAGAGATCGAAGACAGCATGGTCCGCGCCCAGATCGCGCCCAATGCCGTTGTCGCGCGAAACCCTGACTTTGCCGCACTGGGCCGGGCCTATGGCACCCTGTCCGAAACGCCGCAAACCGTGGAGGAGGTGGTGCACGCCGTTCTGAACGCCTTCACGGCCGATCGTCCGACGCTCATCCATGTCACGGCCGGAGTGGCCGGTTAATCCCCGGCGCGGAATCAAGGCCCTTGGGCCGCCGCGCCTTCGCCTGGCCCCTCCCAGGGCCTGGTGAATTGGCAATTGCAGGCGGCAGCTCGAATGTCGTCCGGGACCCAACGATAAACCGCTGCTATTCAAAGCTCGGTATCGCCAGGCCGGGGCCAGCCGAAGCCGTTCTGTTGCCCTGCTATGAAAAAGCCATTCAACAAGGCCTCAAAACCCTATAAATTCACTTCCATGCGATACCTGCTCACCCTCCTCCTGATCAGCCTTCCTCTCTCGGCACAAGCCGAAATGCGCGTGCCGGGCAGTGAGGCGGAAATCTCGATGGGCTTCGTCCCCGTCGTCCAGTCCGCAGCCCCTGCGGTCGTCAACATCTACGCCCGCCGCGTTGTCAACGTCCAAAGCCCCTTCGCCAATGACCCCTTCTTTCAGGGCCTTTTCCGCGATTTCGGCACTCCGCGCCAGCGGGTGGAAAACTCGCTAGGCTCCGGCGTGATTCTGTCGCAAGACGGCATCGTGGTGTCCAACTACCATGTCGTGGGCGACAGCAACGATATCCGCGTGGTCCTCAACGACAGACGCGAATTCTCCGCCCGTGTCTTGCTGGCAGATCAGGAAAGCGATCTCGCGATCCTGCAAATGGAAGATGCTCCCGACATGCCCGCGCTGTCCTTGCGCGACAGCGACACCGTGCAGGTGGGCGAACTGGTCCTCGCCATCGGCAACCCGTTCGGTGTGGGCCAGACGGTCTCCAGCGGCATTGTCTCCGGCCTTGCGCGCTCCGGCACCGCCACAGGCAATCTGCGTGGCTATTTCATCCAGACCGACGCGCCCATCAACCCGGGCAACTCGGGCGGGGCGCTGGTGGACATGAATGGCGCGCTCATCGGCATCAATACCGCGATCCTGTCCCGCTCTGGCGGCTCGAACGGCATCGGGTTCGCCATCCCCTCCGCACTGGTCGCGCAATTCGTGACCCAGGCCCGCGCGGGCAATTCCCAATTCCAACGCCCCTGGGCGGGGATTGACGGACAAACCCTGACGGCGGACATGGCCGAAGGGTTCGGCCTGGATCGCCCCGGCGGAGTCGTCATCTCCCAACTCCACCCGCTCAGCAGTTTCCTCAATGCAGGCTTTAAGCCAGGCGACGTGGTCATCGCCGTGGACGGGCAGGAGGTGAACACCCCTCCCGAAATGATCTACCGCATGTCAATCACCGGGCTGGGCCAATCGGCAGATATCACCCATATCCGCGAGGGTCAGGCCGTCACCACCCCGGTCGACATGATCGCCGCGCCCAACACACCCCCGCGTGCGCAGCGTATCACCGGGGAGAGGTCGGTCATTCCCGGTCTCACGCTGTCCACGGTGAACCCGATCACGCTGGCGGAATACAATCTGGTTCTGTCCGCCCGTGGCGCAGTGGTGGATGACCCAGGGTCCATCGGCCTGCGCGCGGGGTTGCGCAAAGGTGATGTGTTGCGTGCCATCAATAATGTGGCAGTAATGGACGCGGATGCAGCAGAGACGCTGCTGGAAAAGGCCTCCCGCCGCCTCAGCCTTGAGGTGCAGCGCGGGCAGCGCCGCCTCACCATGAATTTCCGGCTCTGAGGCATGGCCGACCTTTTTGACAACGCGCCTGATGCCCTGCCGGATACGGCTCCCCGACCTCTGGCCGACCGGCTTCGCCCCAAAACCCTGCAAGAAGTGGTGGGGCAGGATCAGGTCATGGGGCCGGAGGCACCGCTTGGCGTCATGCTGGCCTCGGGCTCGTTGGGGTCCATCATCTTCTGGGGTCCGCCCGGCGTGGGCAAAACCACCATCGCCCGGCTTCTCGCAGATGCCACCGACCTCCATTTCGTCCAGATCAGCGCGATCTTCACCGGCGTGCCGGAACTGCGCAAAGTCTTTGAAGAGGCGCGTCTGCGGCGCACGAACGGGCAGGGGACTCTCTTGTTCGTCGATGAAATCCACCGCTTCAACAAGGCGCAACAGGATGGCTTTTTGCCTCATATGGAAGACGGCACCATCCTTCTGGTGGGTGCCACGACGGAGAACCCCAGCTTTGAACTCAACGCCGCTCTTCTGAGCCGCGCGCAGGTGCTGGTGCTTGAGCGGCTCAGCCTTGCCGATCTCGAACGGCTGGCGCAACGGGCCGAGGCCGAACTGGGCGCACAGCTTCCCCTTGACGGCCCGGCACGAGAGACGCTGCTGGAAATGGCCGATGGCGACGGGCGCGCGCTGCTCAACCTGATCGAACAGGTGGCCGCTTGGAAGGTGGATGGAAAACTGGATGATGCAGGCCTGCGCGGGCGCCTGACCCGCCGCGCTGCAAAGTACGACAAGGCGGGCGATGAGCATTACAACCTTATCTCCGCGCTCCATAAATCCGTGCGCGGATCTGACCCCGATGCCGCCGCTTACTGGTTGGCGCGGATGCTGGAGGGGGGCGAAGATCCCCGCTACCTTGCCCGCCGCATCACCCGGATGGCGGTGGAAGATATCGGGCTGGCCGATCCGCAGGCGCAGGCGCACTGCCTGCACGCGTGGGAGGTCTATGAACGCCTCGGTTCTCCAGAAGGCGAACTGGCACTCGCACAGGCGGTGATCTACCTCGCCCTCGCGCCCAAATCGAACGCGGCTTACGTCGCCTACAAGGCCGCCCGGGCCGAGGCCAAACGCACAGGCAGCGAACCGCCCCCCAAACACATCCTGAACGCGCCCACCTCGCTGATGAAAGAGCAGGGCTACGGTGCGGGCTACGCCTATGACCACGATGCGGAAGACGGGTTTTCGGGGCAGAACTACTTCCCTGACGGGATGAAACGGCCCGTGCTCTATCAACCCCCCGACCGCGGCTTTGAACGCGAACTGAAAAAGCGTGTGGCGTATTTCGCAAAGCTGCGGAAAACGCGCGGGTAACCGCAGAATGAGCACTTTTCCAAGCCTTGATTCCACCCCTTGGGCGATTGATGCAATGACGTCTTCTCCAGGTGCATTTGGTCGCTCAGCATGTCGGAAACTTACCAAGGAACCTGACGCAAATTCCCGAAATCCGCGACTCTGATGTCGTTTTTGGAACATTTTCACAAAGCTGACCCAGCGTCACTCGGCCGATGGGTTGAGTGCTACATCAGGAATTGCCCTTGTTTGCCTGATTTAAGTGAAAAAAACGCGCCTTTCGCTCTCTTGGGGGTAGATGCACCAAAAGTTTCGTGTTTTGTTAACGACATGTCGCGAACAGGCCATCCCAAAAGACCAACACGGGACAGGCTCCAAACAGCTTCCGCTGAAGCGGGGGACAATAATAAACGTAAGTTAGTGACCAGGGAGACACTATGACTAAACCTACAGATCAAGCGATGATCGACCGGCTGGCAGCAGCTGCCCGTGAGGGAAAGATCTCACGCCGTTCGTTCATGAACTATTCCATGGCGGCCGGTATGACTGCCACGGCGGCCACGGGCCTGTGGACCACCACGGCCAAGGCGGCGCCGCAATCGGGCGGGACTTTCCGCATTGCGCAGCACGACGGTAACACGTCCGACACGCACGATCCGGGCACATACCTGTCCTTCGGATCCATCGCGTTGGCGCACACGCACCGCGCCTACCTGACCATGATCAACACCGACCAGACGCTCGGTGGTGATGTCGCGTCCGAATGGTCTGCATCGTCTGATGCGACCGAGTGGACTTTCAAGCTGAACCCGAACGCCACGTTCCACTCCGGTGGGAAGGTGACGGGCGCAGACGTTGTGGCCTCCATGAACCACCACCGCGGTGAAGACAGCAAGTCCGCGGCCAAGGCGCTGCTCGACAGCGTGGAAGACATTGTCGACAACGGCGACAGCGTCACCTTCAAACTGTCCGCACCGAACGCTGACCTGCCTTGGATCATGCCGGACTACCACCTACCGATCCTCAAGGCACAGGCCGATGGCTCCATCGACTGGGCATCCGGCGACGGCTGTGGCCCGTACCGTCTGGTTGAGAACGAATTCGGCGTGGGTTCGCGTCTTGTCCGTCACGATGACTGGCACGGCGAAGGCGCCTACTTTGACGAAATCGTCTACACCATCATCAACGACCCGAACGCACGTCAGACAGCTCTGCTGACCGGCGATGCAGACTCCGTGTCGCTGATCGAGAACAAGACGATGGCGCTTCTGGCCCGTGACCCCAATGTGGAGATTGACAACGTGTCTTCGGCTCAGGCGATCACGATGCCGATGCATGTGGATACGCCGCCGTTTGATAACCTGGCCGTGCGTCAGGCGCTCAAGCACGCGATCAACCGCGAAGAGCTCGTTGAAAAGATCACCTTCGGCGCGGCCACGGTGGGCAACGACTTCCATCACTCGCCCGCGATGCCGTATTGGCCCGATGACATCCCGCAGACGCCCTATGATCCTGACAAAGCACGTCAGCTTCTGGCCGATGCCGGTGTCGAAAACCTGGAGGTCAACTTCTCCACGGCGGACTCGATCACCACGGGTGCTGTGGACGCCGCCGTGCTGTTCTCGGAGCACGCGAAGGCAGCCGGGATCACGGTCAACGTTGTGCGTGAGCCGAACGATGGATACTGGTCCGATGTCTGGCTCACCAAGCCCTTCGTCATGGTCACATGGGGTGCGCGTCCGACGCCGGACGTTATGTACACCTTGGCCTATAAGGATGACGCGCCTTGGAACGAAAGCCGCTGGAAGAACCCGCGCTTCAATGAGCTGCTGGGTCAGGCCAAGGCCGAACTCGACGACACGAAGCGCGCCGAAATGTATCGCGAAATGGCGATGATCTCGAACCAGGATGGCGGGACGATCATCCCGTACTTCCCGAACTTCGTGTATGCACGTCGCAAGAACGTGCGTCATACCGGCCAACTGGCGGCGGCATGGGCCATGGATGGCGCCCGCGCACCACATCGCTGGTGGTTCGAAAACTAAAAAAGATTGCCCCGGCGCCAAGGCGCCGGGGCATTTCGTTTGCGGAAAAGATACCGACGTAATACCGACGCGATACCGACGTATTACCGACGTGCCTTTTCCAGCAGACCAAATCGCGAAGTGGGATCGCGGTGCGTGGGACAACAAGCCAAGATACCCCTTAGCATAACAACCATCCGTGGCGCTCGTTTTGATGTCGGGTGACCACATAAGGAGGGACACATGGGAGACATCTTAGGGCTCGTTGCAAAACGGCTCGGTTTGGGTCTGATCATTCTTTTGGTCATATCCATCATCATCTTCTTCATGGTCGAACTGCTCCCCGGGGACATCGCGCAAGCGGTGCTGGGACAGGGCGCCACGGAAGAAAACCTCGCCGCTTTGCGAGAGCAAATGGGCCTCAACAAACCCGCTATCGTTCGGTACCTAGAATGGCTGAGCGGCGCGGTATTGCTTGATTTTGGCAACTCGATTGTCACGCAGGCACCGGTGGTGCAGGTCATCGGCGAGCGTTTCGGGCACACGCTCTTCCTCGCGGCCTATGCGGCCGTGATCGCGGTTCCGATCTCGATCATCCTCGGTGTTCTGGTCGCCCTGCTGCGCAACACGATCTTTGATCGTGCGGCCAACGTGGTGACCCTCTCGTTCATCTCTTCGCCCGAGTTTTTTCTGGGCTACATCCTGATCCTTTTCCTCGCGGTGAAGTGGCAGATGTTCCCGGCGATCTCCTCTCTGAGCGATAACATGACATTCCTGCAGCTATTGGAACGGACTTTCCTTCCGGCTCTGACGCTTGTGCTTGTGGTCATGGCTCACATGATGCGCATGACACGTGCGGCAATCATCAACCTTCTGTCCTCTCCTTATATCGAGATGGCCCGATTGAAGGGCACACCGCCCTGGAAGGTGATTGTGAAGCATGCACTGCCCAACGCCTGGGCGCCGATCATCAACGTTGTGGCGCTGAACCTTGCGTACCTGATCACCGGTGTGGTGCTCGTGGAGGTGGTGTTCGTCTATCCCGGAATCGGTCAGGCGCTTGTGGACTCTGTGGCCAAACGGGACTTCCCGGTGGTGCAAGCCTGCAGTATGATCTTTGCTGCGACCTTCATCCTGCTGAACCTTGCAGCTGATGTAGGCGCGATCCTCACCAACCCGCGTTTGCGGCATCCGAAGTAAGGGGATCGCGAAATGTTTGCACTTATCTACTTTGCCCTGCTGTTGATCGGCTCTTCAGTGGCGGCGTATTTCAACCAGCGGACGCCCTTTATGTTGGGCTTCTCGCTTCTGCTGATCTCGATCGTTCTGTTCATCGTGGGCGGTGAGCCCGCGCTGAGGGCGGTCGCGATTGCCGCGGGGCTTTTGCTGGCAGCGGGCCTTATATCCTACGGGTTCAAGGAGTTCCTTGTCCAAATCGCAGATGGCGATGCGGGCGCGTTCCTGCGCGGTGGCTTATTGGTCCCGGTCTTGGTGATCTTCTCGCTTCTGGCCTTTGCATCGGCTTATTTCGGTTGGGGCATCACGGAGCTGTTCATCACCTTGGTGGTGCTGGCCTTGATCCTTGCGCCCATGTCGCCTGACATGGCCAAGGAACTGCGCACAGCCCCGCTGACGGCAGCGTTCGGCATGTTCGTGATCTTCGTGGTCGCGATCATGGCGATCTACGCACCGGCCATCGCGCCCTTCGGTGAAGCGGAGGTCATCTCCTCGGCCTTTGCTCCGGCGGATGACCAGATGCTGCTTGGGGCGGACCAGTTGGGTCGGGATATGTTCAGCCGCGTCATCTACGGCGCGCGGAACACAGTGACGCTGGCTCTGCTGGGTACGACGCTGGCCTTTGTCCTGGGTGCCATGGCGGGCCTTCTGGCGGCGACCAAAGGCGGGATCTTCGATCAGGCCATGGGGCGGACAGCGGATGTGATCATGTCGATCCCGTCGCTGATCTTTGCGCTTCTCATGCTGTCGATCTTCGGCGGCTCTCTGGCCAGTCCGAACACCAGCTTCTTCCTGCTCTTCGGCTTTGCCATCCTTGTGGGCCTTCTCTTCCTCGCGGCAGCGGCGGAAGGGGCTACGGGATGGCTGATCGGGGCGCTGATCGTGGTGGGTGTCGGCTTCGCGTTCGCGGCGGCAGGCACAACCATCTTTGACGCCTCTGAAGTGATCCTGATCCTCGTGGTCGCGGTGATCTATTCACCGCGGGTCTTCCGTCTGACAAGGGCGGTCGCGGGGAACGTGGTCGTGATGGACTACATTGAAGCAGCAAAGCTGCGCGGTGAGGGCAACTGGTACCTCATCCGTCGCGAAATCCTGCCCAACTCCACGGCACCACTTGTCGCGGAATACGGTCTGGAATTCTGCTTCGTTTTCCTCCTGATCGCGGGTCTGAGCTTCCTTGGTCTCGGTATCCAGCCGCCCACGGCGGACTGGGGATCGATGGTTCGGGAAAACGCGACCCTCATCTCGTTTGGAGACGGAACTCCGCTGATCGCGGCTGCGGCGATTGCCCTGCTGACGATTGCGGTGAACTTCGTTGTTGACTGGATGCTGTTCCGGTCCTCTGGCCTGAAGGAGCAATGATCCATGGCTGACAAAAAAGAAGTCCTGCTGAAAATCCGGAACCTGAAGATCCAAGGGTACACGGATGAAACTTGGGTCGACATCATCAAAGGTGTCGATCTGACCCTCCACAAAGGGGAAGTGATGGGCCTCATCGGGGAATCCGGCGCAGGCAAATCCACCATCGGTGCGGCCGCCATGGGTTATGCCCGGGACGGCACGCGCATCACAGACGACTCGTCGATCGAGTTTGACGGGATGGAGCTGACCACCGCGTCCGAAGGTGAGCGGCGCGCCCTTAGGGGCTCCCGCATTGCCTATGTGGCGCAATCGGCCGCGGCGTCGTTCAACCCGGCGCACAAGCTGATTGATCAGCACACCGAAGCCCCACTTCAGTATCGTCTGAAAAAGAGGGTCGAGGCACAGGAAGACGGGATTGAGCTTTACCGCCGCCTCCGTCTTCCGAACCCCGACGAAATCGGCTTCCGCTACCCGCACCAGGTGTCGGGGGGGCAGCTTCAGCGGGCCATGACGGCGATGGCAATGTCCTGCCGTCCGGACCTCATCATCTTTGATGAGCCGACAACAGCCTTGGACGTGACCACCCAGATCGAGGTGCTCGCCGCCATTCGCGATATCGTGGAGCAGTTCAACACGGCGGCCCTCTACATCACCCATGACCTGGCGGTCGTGGCGCAGATGGCGGATACGATCAAAGTGCTTTTGAAAGGCGAAGAGGTCGAAGAAGCGCCAACCGAAGACATGCTCAGCAAACCGCAGGAGGACTACACCAAGTCGCTTTGGGCGGTGCGTGATTTCACCAGCCCGCAGCGGTACCGGCCGAAGGATGGGACGCCGCTCATTTCAGTAAAGAACGTGGATGCGTCCTATACTGGCGGGGCGAAGGTGCTCGATGATGTCTCATTTGATATCTACGCAGGCATGACCGTCGCTGTGGTTGGTGAATCGGGGTCGGGCAAATCGACAACGGCGCGCTGCATCACAGGGCTTTTGCCGCCCAGCAAAGGTGAGATCCTGTTCAAGGGTGATCCCTTCCCACCGGATTACCGGAACCGGACGCGCGATCAGCTGCGGCAATGTCAGATGATTTATCAGATGGCAGACACCGCGCTGAACCCGAAGGTCAAGATCTCTGAGATCATTGGCCGCCCGGCGCAGTTCTACTCCGGGCTGACGGGGGCCGCGCTCAAGAACCGGGTGGACGAATTGCTCGATTTGATCGAGCTTGATCCCTCGAAGTTCTACAACCGCTATCCGCCGGAACTCTCGGGTGGTCAGAAGCAGCGTATCGGCATTGCCCGTGCACTGGCGGCGGAGCCCACCTTCATTGTCTGCGACGAGGTGACTTCGGCGCTTGATCAGCTGGTTGCGGAAGGCATTCTTCGCCTGTTGGATCGCCTTCAGAATGAACTTGATCTGGCCTACATGTTCATCACCCATGACCTTGCCACGGTGCGGTCCATCGCTGATGAGGTGGTGGTCATGCAGTACGGCAAAGTGGTGGAGCAGGGGCCGAAGGACGAGATGTTCAAGCCGCCGCACCACCCCTATACCGACTTGCTTCTCAGCTCGGTGCCGGAGATGGATCCCAACTGGCTGACGACCCTGCTGGAAGAGCGTGGCGTGGACAATGTTGGTGATGCGGCTTCAGCCAAAATGGCGGCTGAAAAAAAGTAAGCGGCATACAGCTAACCAAAAAAACGGCGGGTTCCTGACCCGCCGTTTTTTGCGTTGTATTGGGTGTTTCAATCCCAGCAGCTAACCAGAACCGTGATCTCGGTGGCTACCTTGGCCAATGTCTCCGGTGGTACGGGAACACTGGTGTCGGATGCCTGAGGCGCGACCCCTGCTTGCTGCAACACCCGGGTCAGAGCATCTGAATTGGCAGCAAAGCTAACGCCATCCGGCAATTGGCGACCATCTTCGCTGCCGGGCAACAGCATGCCCACGACAGCCCCGAAGCCGTCCACAACCGGACCACCGGCGTCTCCGTCAAGCGGTGCCAGAGCAAGGCGTTTCACTTGTCCGTCTCCATCAAGACCTCGCACATCTTCCAACTGACCAAATGTCAGCGTCGGAGAGCCGAGCACCCCGCCATAGGAGAAGCCAGCCACTGCAACTTCGGATTTCAGGCGTGGTGAAACCATTTGAAATGCAGCCACCGAATTAGGCGCGAGTGGGCTTGCAGGCCGCAACACGGCGATGCCCACGGTGTCATCAATGGCGACCACGTTGGCAGCGTAGTCTTCATCAATCGTGACCCGTTCACAGCCTTGCACTGCATCCAGCGCCGTTACGACAGTGCCGGAGCCATCCACGAAGAACCCAGACCGGGACTCTTTCGGGCGGCGGATTTCCAGACCGGAAATGAGGTCGACGCTCTGTTCTTCGGGGTCGCCCGCCGCGGGGTCGAGCACGCCGGGGATGCGTTCGAAGCTGCCCTGAAGTTCCGTCAGCAATGCGCGGCGGCGATCCTCATCGCCGGTAGGCCAGATCAGGGTAAAGCCCTTGATCTCACCGGCGCGCAGCCATGCCTGCGTGTGCGATTTGAATCTGCTATTCTCCCCGCGCAGTGTGAAGCCGTCGCGTTCTATGGCGCGGTCGCCCACTTCGGGCACAATCTCAAGGGTTTGGAGGATGTCGTAAAGCGCGATCAGTTTGTTCCGATCACCCGGCTGGCTGATGAGAAGAATGCGAGCGCCTTCCACTTGTCCCGTGCCTTCAAAAAAGGTGAACGGAGCTTCCCGTTTGTCAAAGGCAACGGCAGCCGTGGGTATCGTGATTTTGATGCCCGATGCATTGTCCTGAACCGTCCGCAGGTTCAGATCATCAAGGTCGGCTGCGAACTGCCCCAGCAATTCGGCGCGTTCCTTGGCCGTCAGGACACCTGTTGCCGCGTATCCGTTGGCAGTTTGCCAGTTGCGCATGCCTGCCCGTGTTCCGGGACCAAACGCGGAATCAATGGCCCCCTGATAGAACCCGCCTTCCTGAAGTTTTCTTTGAATGGCTGCGCGTTGATCCTGAGTCAGTTGCGTTTCACTCTGGCGCGCCTGATCCAGGTTTTCTTCCGGAATTGTTTCAGGTTCGACCGCCTCCAGAACGAGGGGGGCGGATTGTGCCTCCGCTTTCTCTCCGAACAGGCCCATCCCCAGGCCCATCAGCACGATGAATATTGTACGTGTCATTATGAAATCATCTTTCCCTTGATGTGGCAGCACTGTCGGACACATTTGTATCAGGTTGAAAGCGGCGTGCATCCCAAAAAATTAGGCCTTATTCATTGGCGAATTGTCCATGGCTGCAATTGACCCCATGACCCATGCGCAATAGGAGTTTTCGCGAAAGCGCGCGCAGGTCAAATGGGAAGCGGACATGTCTGAGACAGACAGCAAACCACGATCATTTCAGGAGATCATCCTGAGGCTGCAAAACTATTGGGCCGAAAAGGGCTGCGCCATCATGCAGCCTTACGACATGGAGGTGGGCGCGGGCACCTTCCATCCGGCCACCACGCTTCGGTCACTTGGCTCTCGCGCATGGGCGGCGGCCTATGTGCAGCCTTCGCGCCGCCCGACCGATGGACGTTATGGTGAGAACCCGAACAGATTGCAGCACTACTATCAGTACCAGGTGTTGATCAAACCCAGCCCGCCGGATTTGCAGGACCTCTATCTGGGGTCGCTCAAAGCTATTGGCATTGATATGGCTCTGCACGATATCCGCTTCGTTGAGGATGACTGGGAAAGCCCCACTTTGGGCGCCTGGGGCCTCGGTTGGGAAGTCTGGTGTGACGGGATGGAGGTCAGCCAGTTCACGTATTTCCAGCAGGTCGGCGGACATGATTGCAAACCTGTCTCCGGTGAGCTGACCTACGGACTGGAACGGTTGGCGATGTATGTTCTCGGCGTAGATCACGTAATGGAGATGCCGTTCAACGATCCCGATGCGCCCATAGCGCTGCGCTATGGGGATGTGTTCCGCCAAACGGAAGAAGAATACAGCAGGCACAATTTTGACGCGGCCAATACCGAGGTCCTGCTGCGCCACTTTGAGGAAGCAGAAGCGGCTTGCGAGGCGCTGCTGTCGGTGCCGGAAGAGGACCCGAAGACCGGTAAGCGCATTATCATGGCGCATCCGGCCTATGACCAGTGCATCAAGGCCAGCCACATCTTCAACCTGCTTGATGCGCGCGGGGTGATCTCAGTCACCGAACGGCAGGCCTATATCGGGCGTGTGCGCGCACTGGCCAAGCAATGCGCCGATGCCTTCGTGCAGACGGAAGCGGGCGGATTTGAAGCCTGATGGGGAAGTTTCTGGCCATTGTCATCCTTGGTTCTGCCCTGATTGCAGGGGTGGGGCTCTATTACCTGCAGGTCTACCATTTCTATGAAGAGGTAGCGCCAACCGGAGAGGATGTTCGACTGACGTCGTTGGCATCAGGTGAACCACAGGTTGTACCGTATGACGAGTTCGAGGCAATTGACGCGAACTCCTCGCCCATCCGCTATCGGGCCTGCTTTACGACGACATTGACCCAAGATGCGCTTGCAGAGGGCTATGTGCCTTATGAAAATGCCGAGCCGCGCGTCGCGCCGGGGTGGTTTGATTGTTTTGACGCGGAAACGGTTGGGACAGCGCTGAAAGGCGGGATGGCGCGCGCCTTTCTGGGACAACGCGACGTGATCTACGGAATTGACCGTGTGGTGGCCGTATTTGATGACGGGCGAGGTTTCGTCTGGCATCAGATCAATCGCTGCGGCGAGATTGTATTTGACGGGAAACCGGTGCCGGACGGGTGCCCGGCGCCGCCTGAGTGAAAGATGAACCATGCCTGATCTGCTGATTGAACTCTTCTCCGAAGAAATTCCCGCGCGGATGCAGACCCGTGCGGCTCAGGATTTGCGCGACCGCGTCACAGGCGGTTTGCGTGAGGCAGGCTTGGAATTTGGGGAGGCGCGTGCCTTTTCCACACCGCGCCGGTTGGTGCTGGCGGTGGCAGGTGTCGAGGCTGAAAGCCCCACCGTGGTGGAAGAGCGCAAGGGTCCCCGTGCCGATGCGCCTGAGCAGGCAATAGAGGGTTTTCTGCGCGGGGCCGGTGTGGCGCGCGAGGATCTGGAACTGCGCGATGAAAAGAAGGGGCAGGTCTACTTTGCCAAGATCGAACGGCCCGGACGAGCGGCAGAAGAGATCGTGGCGGAGGTGCTGGAGACAACGATCCGCAACTTCCCGTGGCCCAAATCCATGCGCTGGGGGGCGGGATCCCTGCGCTGGGTAAGGCCGCTGCAATCGATCCTGTGCATTCTGAGCGACGGCGATGCGGCGCGGGTTGTACCGTTGGAGGTCGATGCGATCACGTCCGGGAACACCAGTGAGGGCCACCGGTTCATGTCGCCGGGACGGTTTCAGGTGACATCGTTCGCGCAATACGAGGCCGAGCTGTCGGCGCGAAACGTGATGCTGGATGCAGGCGCGCGGGCTGACGCAATTGGCGCTGCCGCCTCAAAACTGGCCGCAGATGCCGGGCTGGAACTGGTTGAAGATAAGGGATTGCTCGCCGAGGTGGCAGGTCTGGTGGAATGGCCAGTGCCTCTTATGGGTGAGATCGGGGCAGAATTTTTGGGGCTGCCGCCGGAAGTGCTGCAAAGTTCCATGCGGGAGCATCAGAAGTTCTTTTCCCTCCGCGATCCTAAATCGGGACAGATTGAGCGGTTCGTGACCGTGGCCAATGTGGAGACACCCGATAAGGGCGCGACCATTCTGGCGGGAAACCAGAAAGTGCTGGCCGCGCGGCTGTCCGATGCGAAATTTTTCTGGGAAAATGACCTGCGCGTGGCGAAAGCGGGCATGGGTGAATGGCTGGATAAACTTGAGACCGTGACCTTCGAACGAACGCTTGGCACGCAAGCCGCTCGGATCGCCCGGATTGAGGCCTTGGCGCGCGAGATCGCGCCCGTCCTCGGTGCGGATGCCGATCTTGTGGGGCAAGCGGCGAAGGTGGCGAAGGCCGATCTGAGTTCCGAAATGGTCTATGAATTCCCTGAATTGCAGGGCGTCATGGGGCGCTATTATGCGCTTGAAGCGGGGCTTCCTGAGGATGTGGCAGCGGCGTGCGAAGAACACTACTCGCCGCTCGGGCCCTCTGACGAAGTCCCCGCGCGACTTGTCTCTGCCGCTGTGGCGCTGGCTGATAAGCTGGATACGTTGACGGGGTTCTGGGCGATTGATCAAAAACCGACAGGGTCAAAGGACCCGTTCGCGCTGCGCCGTGCCGCGCTTGGCGTCATCCGTTTGATATTGGACCATGGCGTGCGGTGCTCGCTCACTGCGTTCGCTCGCGCTCATGGTGGCCGCTTCGCGGCGGCTGCACCTGACGGTGCCTTGGAGGATTTGCTGGGCTTTTTCCACGATCGATTGAAGGTCTATCTGCGCGACCAGGGTGTACGCCATGATGTGATTGATGCCTGTCTTGCCCTGCCGGGCGCCGATGATCTGGCGCTGGTGGTGGCAAGGGCGCGGGCCTTGCAGACGGTTCTGGCCACCGAAGATGGCGAGAACCTGGTGCAGGGTTTCAAGCGGGCCAATAACATTCTGGCCCAGGCGGAAGAAAAGGACGGGGTGGAGTATTCCTTTGGCGCGAATGTGAAATTTGCGGAAAACACTGAAGAACAGGCGCTCTTTGCAGCGTTGGATACTGCGGAAAATGCGATTGCCAGGGCGGTCGAAGCCGAAGACTTCGAAACGGCGATGGGGGCCATGGCCGCGCTGCGCGCCCCGATCGACGCGTTCTTTGACGCAGTTCAGATCAATACGGACAATGACATTTTGCGCCGCAACCGTTTGAACTTGTTGAGCCGTATCCGTGACATTTGTCGTCAGGCAGCGGACCTGAGCCGTCTGGAAGGGTGACAGTTTTACAGTCCTGCCTGTCTTGCAAAGATGACAGGCGGGGTTGCTTTTGTGTCATAGTCGCGCAAGAGTGCCGCAGTGCAGCAATTTGATCAACATATCACCCTGATCACCTCCGATGCCCCGGTGGCCGCGGCCACTCATGGTGGGCGGGCAAAATGCTTGCAGCGTCTGGTGCGTCTCGATCTGCCGGTCCCGCATACTGTTGCGCTGTCCTTTGACGCGGTGCGCGGGATTGCCGCTGGCGAGAAACTTGACCCCGAGATGTTGTTGAAACCCTTTTCCCCGAGGGCGGTGCTGTGTGTCAGGCCATCTTCGGAAGATCCTGATTGGGGTGGCCCGGGCGCTGTTCTGAATATCGGGATGAACGATCGCAACCACGCGCTGCTGTCCGCTCAGATCGGAGAGGCGGCGTCTGCCGAGCTATACCTGCGATGCGTACAAGCCTTTGCGGTTCATGTCGCAAAGCTGGATGCGGAAATGTTCGAGGATGTCTCTGACGATCCGATCAAGGCGCTGAAGGAGGCGCTTGAGGCCTATGAGGACGAGGCAGAAGAACCGTTCCCCCAAGACCGTGGCGCGCAGCTTCTGGAAGTGTTGCGATCCATGGCGCGGGCCTGGGAAGGCACCACCGCGCGGCTTTTGCGGCAGGCCAAGGGCGCGCCTGTCGATGCAGGGCTGGGCCTTGTGGTACAACAAATGGCGCTGGGGCTCGGCAAGGGCGAAAGCGGGTCAGGCGTGATGCAACTGGTCAGTTCCGCGACCGGTGAGCGCAAGATCACGGGCCGATATCTGAGCCAGAGCCAGGGGCGAGAGGCGCTGAGCCAAAGTGCGGATGCGTTGTTTCTGGAGCGCGATCCGAGAGGGCCTTCGCTGGAGGAATTAGCGCCCGAGGCGTTCGCGCAATTGAAAGATCATACCGCTGTCATGCGTTCGCGACTGCGCGAAGAAATGCAGGCCGAGTTCACCATTGAGAATGGCAAGCTGTTCCTTTTGGACGGGATCCGCGTGGCACGAACTGGCCGGGCCGCTGTGGCGATTGCGGTGGCTCTGGCCGAGGACAAGATCATCTCTCACGAAGAGGCATTGTTGCGGATCGAACCGCGCACGTTGAACGAACTTTTGCACCAGCAAGTGGATCCGGACGCCTCGCGGGATGTGCTGGCGCGTGGCATAGCGGCGAGCCCTGGGGCGGCCAGCGGACGGATCGTATTTGATGCTGAGGAAGCACAGGCCAGCGATGCGCGGGGTGAGGCCTGCATTCTGGTGCGTAAGGAAACCAGCCCCGAGGATATTCGTGGGATGCACGCCGCAGCGGGCGTTCTGACCGAACGCGGCGGGATGACCAGCCATGCAGCCGTGATTGGACGCGGGATTGGTACGCCATGTGTCGTTGGAGCGTCTGAAATTGAAATCCGGCCGCGGCGCAAGCAGTTGGTGTTTCCGGACGGCCGCATCCTGATGGCCGGTGACCTGCTGACCATTGATGGCACAAGCGGCGAAGTCTTGGCAGGTGATACACCGCTTCTTGAAGCCGCCCGGGATGAAGCGCTGGCCACGCTGATGGCATGGGCCGATGACGCGCGCGACATCAAGGTGCGGGCCAATGCGGACACACCTGCAGATGCGGAACTGGCCCGGGGGTTCAAGGCACAGGGGATTGGCCTTTGCCGCACGGAACACATGTTCTTCGAGCCGGATCGCATGACGGCCATGCGGGAAATGATATTTGCCGATGAAAGTGCTGACCGGGAGGCGGCGCTGGAAATTTTGCTCCCGATGCAGCGGGCCGACTTTATCGAGGTGTTTCGGATCATGGCAGGGCAACCCGTATGCATCCGCTTGTTCGACCCGCCCTTGCATGAGTTTTTGCCGACGGATCGGTTCGGCATGCGCGAGTTGGCCGAGGCGTTGGATATGCCACTGTCTGACGTGACCCGGCGGGTGGAAAGCCTGATGGAGTACAACCCCATGCTTGGCATGCGGGGGGTGCGCCTGGGTATTACGGTGCCCGAAATCTACGACATGCAGGCCCGCGCAATCTTTGAAGCCGCGATCGAAGCGAGCCGCGAAGGTGATCCTGTGACCCCTGAGATCATGATCCCGCTTGTCAGTGCCAAGCGGGAGGTGGAACTGGTCAAGACGCGTATTGATGCTGTGGCCGCCGCTGTTCGAACCGAACAGAAGGCCACTTTCGATTACGAGCTTGGCGTGATGGTTGAGACGCCCCGCGCCGCGCTGCGCGCGCATGAGATTGCGCCGCATGTGTCGTTCTTGAGTTTCGGAACCAATGACCTCACGCAGATGGCCTATGGGTTGAGCCGGGACGACGCGGGACGGTTCATGTCGAGCTATGTGCAACAGGGTGTTTTCCCGGAAGACCCATTCCATTCGCTGGATACCGAAGGGGTCGGAGAGCTTTTGACCATCGGAGCGGAACGCAGTCGCGCTGTAATGCCGGGGCTGACACTTTCGATCTGCGGGGAACATGGTGGCAACCCCGAATCAATCGCGTTTTGCCGCGCGGCGAAGTTCGATTACGTGTCCTGTTCGCCGTTTCGCGTGCCCGTTGCGCGGTTGGCCGCCGCCCAGATTGCATTGTGCGAAAAGATGGGTAATGGGCTGAAATAAAGCGAAAAATCGCTGTTTTTCCGAGGCGGCACAAGTTCTAGGCGTTGCCTGCATTTGGGTGACGCTTGGGAGGGGCTGGACCTTTTGATAACCTTTCAGTAACTGCTGCCACTCGATTTCACGGATTTATCCGCGATTGCATGGGTTTAAAGGGTCTTCTTGATCCTTGTTTCTTTTGACGCGGCGTCAGTTGCAAGGCTGATCAGGCCGAATGTGATGTAAGGTGGTTGAGCTGCGGAGTGGCCGGACAGCGGTTCAGGTCGCAAGCAGACGCGTAGACTTGGGGATTGTGTGACATGAATATTCGTTGGTTCCGCTGGCCCGTTGCCGGCTTGGTGAAGGCTTTGGTGGTTGCTGGTGGTTTTGGAGCAGCAGCAGACACGTCCGTCACAGAACTGTTTTCGGGTGAGCAAAGCATTCTGACCGGGCTTGAAGACGCGCGGCTGGAAGCGATGTTGACCCGACCGGATTTGGAAGTGACGTATTCGGCGGAGTGGTTGGCGACGCAGGACCTAAAGGGAACGGGTGCGGAGTGGCGGTGTTTGGCGGAAGCGCTTTACTTTGAGGCGCGAGGAGAGAGCGTCAAAGGTCAGTTTGCCGTTGCCGAGGTCATCCTGAACCGGGTGGATCATGCCGAGTTTCCCAGTGATGTCTGTGGCGTTGTGTATCAAGGAACCGGACGCAAGTATCAGTGCCAATTCACGTATACCTGTGACGGTATGAAGGAAGTGATCAGCGAGCCGCGTGCGTTCGAGCAGGTGGGTAAGATCGCGTATCTGATGGTGCAAGGGGCGCCGAGGCCGCTGACGAAAGGGGCCACTCATTATCATACGCGCGCCGTCAGTCCGCGCTGGTCGCGGGTCTATCCGCGGGTGGCGACAATTGGGGTGCATCACTTCTACAAGCGGCCCACGCGGGTGTCATCGAACTGAGAGAATCCGGTTGACTTGGGGGTGTCCTCAAGTAAAAGGCGAGCTTCAAGGATTTCTACGGGTGCGAGGAACACTTCCGGCCCGATGCAGGAGCGACATTCATGGCTAAGCCAACCACGATCAAGATCCGCCTGAACTCGACCGCGGGCACTGGTCATTTTTACGTGACAAAGAAGAATGCGCGTACCATGACCGAGAAGATGACCGTTCGGAAATACGACCCGGTGGCGCGCAAGCACGTTGAGTACAAGGAAGGCAAGATCAAGTAAGACTTGTTCTTTGTCCCATGAAGAGGCCGCGCGATTGCGCGGCTTTTTTGTTGGCCGCTCGTGGCTGCCCTTCGGGCCAGCTTCGCTTGCGCTGGTGGCGCCCCTGCGGGGCGCTGAGGCCTTGGCTGCGGCCCTCCGTTCGGTTGGGCAAAAAAAAGGCCGACTGACGCCGGCCTTTCGATATCGATTTTTCGAGTGTTATTCGCGACTGCCAAACAACTGCAGCAACATGATGAACATGTTGATGAAGTTGATGTAAAGGCTCAGAGCGCCCATGATGGCGGCCTTGCCAAGCCATTCGCTGTCGCCCATCTGCGCGAATTGCACATACTCGCTTTTGATGCGCTGCGTGTCATAGGCGGTGAGGCCCGCGAAGATCAGCACGCCCAGCACCGAGATGGCGAACATAATCGCCGGCGAGCCCAGGAAGATGTTCACGACCGACGCCACGATCAGTCCGATGACGCCCATGATCAGGAAGCTACCCCAACCGGAGATGTCTTTCTTGGTTGTGTAGCCCCAGAGCGACAGGCCTGCAAAGGCAATGGCCGTCACCAGGAAGACCTGCGCGATCGACATGTCCGTGAAGATCACAAAGATGTAGCTGATCGACACGCCCATCACCACGGCGAAAGCGTAGAAGAAGAGCTGCGCTGCGGCGTAGGACAAACGCGAGATGGCCGCGCTGAAGGCGAAGACCATGATCAGAGGCGCAAACATCACGATGTAGCGCGTGAAGCCCGTGAACAGCGTGTTCATCAGGGCGGCGTTGTTGCCCACCGCCCAGGCGGCGGCAAAGGTCAGCAGCATGCCTACGGACATTGTGCCGTAGACCTTGTTCATGTGGGCACGCAATCCTTCGTCAATCTGAGCGGCGCGTGTCCCTGTTGCCGTCCGGATTGTGTTCAGTTCAGCCATTAAAGCCTCCGAAAAAACACCAAGTTAGTAGTTCATTCCCAAGCCCTTTACTGGGCTTTGTTCAAATATCGGTAACGTTGGGGTGTTTTTCAAGGGAAACCGGGCCGCGATGGGCCCGGTTTTTGGAAACTGTCGATGCAATTTGACGGGCTTTGCGACAGCGTTGCCCAATCAAGCGAAAGTACCGCTACTGTTTCCAGTGATCCGGCACGTCCCAGAAACCCCGATGGGCCTCACGGTCGGCCTCGGCGTGGGTCAGGCCCACGTCTTGCAGCGCATGGGCGTCCAGACGGGCCAGAGCGCGGCGCTGACGGTAGAGGGAGAAGAGATCGAGCAAGGACACGCGGCCGCGGCCGAGAGTGGTGGCTCGGGAAGAGGTGGAGATGAAAGTCATGGTGTTTCCTTTCTCAATTCGTGATGTGTCAGGCTGTTTCCATATTCGATGTTGATATATCTGGGGCATTCCGTATGATTTTAAAAGCGAATGTTTGTGGGGATTAACATCAAGGATCGTGATAGATGCGAAATCTGGACATGACGACACTGCGCTCTTTCCTGACTGTGGCGGAACAGGGAGGTGTTACGAGGGCCGCTGCGGTGCTGAACTTGACTCAATCCGCAGTTTCCATGCAGATCAAGCGGTTGGAGGAGCTTCTGGATGTGGAGCTTTTTGATCGGTCCAACCGATCCCTGTCGACCACGGCCTCGGGTGAGTTGCTGTTGACCTATGCGCGCAAGATCGTGGAACTCAATGATGAAGCTGTCGGGCGATTGACCGATGAGGTGTTCGAGGGAGAGATCCGGCTGGGCGTGCCTTATGACATCGTCTATCCGGTCGTGCCGCAGGTTTTGAAGCGGTTCAATGCGCTCTACCCCAGAGTGAAGGTGCAGTTGGTGTCTTCGAGCACGGTGAAGCTGATCCGGTCGCTTAGCCGAGGTGAGGTGGATCTGATCCTGACAACGGAAGAAATACAGCGCCCTGGCGGAGAGACACTGGCGGAAATTCCGCTTCGCTGGTCTGGTGCACCCGGCGGGCAGGCGTGGAAGAAGCGCCCGTTGAGACTTGCCTTTTGCACCTTTTGCATCTTCCGTCCGATCGTTGTTCGGCGCCTTGATGAGGCGGGGATCGATTGGGAGATGGTGGTGGATTCCGAAGATGACCGCGCGGTAGAGGCGTTGGTCAGTGCCGATTTGGCTGTGGGCGCGTTGATGGCCGACAGCATTCCCCCGCATCTGGAAGCGATTCAGACCGGCGGTGCTTTGCCCGACCTGGGGGTTCAGAAGGTCAACATGTATGGCGAAAGCAATCGCAAGGATGTGGTCTTTACCGATCTGGCCGCGATGTTGCGGCAAGGCTTTGCACCGGTCAGTCAGGCGATGGCGGGGTAATTTCGATCACAACCTTTCCGGTTGATTTGCGGCTGCGCAAAAGCTCCAACCCCTCGGCCGCGCGTTCGAGCGGGAAGGCTTGACTGATATGCGGTTTGATGCGGCCATCTGCATAAAGCTCGAACAGCTTTGAGAGGCTGTCCGTGAGGGCGGCGGGTTTGAACTTGAGATAACCGCCCCAGTAGAACCCGATAAGGTTGATGTTCTTGACCAGCAAGTGGTTGGCAGGCACCTTTGGCACCTCGCCGCTGGCGAAGCCGATGGTTAGGATGCGGGCCTCTGGTTTGCAGGACCGCATGGCAGCGATGAACTGATCGCCGCCCACGGGGTCATAGACCACATCGACGCCTCCCAAAGACTTGCAAACCTCACGAATGTCTTCGGTCTTGGCGTCGATCAGGTGATCGGCCCCTGCGGCTTTGGCGACCTTTAGTTTTTCAGCGCCGCGAGCGCACGCAATCACACGCGCGCCCATGAGTTTGCCTATTTCCACCGCAGTGAGGCCCACGCCGCCCGCGGCCCCCAGCACAAGAAGCGTTTCACCCGGTTTGAGCCCGGCTTTGTAATCGAGTGCCATGTGGCTGGTGCCGTAGGCAACCATGAAGGCAGCCGCGTCTGTAAATGGCATGGCGTCTGGCAAGGGAACGCAGCGGTCTGCGGGAAAGAGACCGCAATCGGCCAACCCACCGCTGCCGCCGAAGACCGCCACTCGGGTGCCTATGGGCAGGTCCGTGACGCCTTTGCCAACGGATGCAATCGTCCCGGACACCTCCATCCCGAGGGTGAAGGGTGGGGCGGGCGTATCCTGATAGTCCCCTTTGATCATCAGGAGATCGGCGAAGTTCAAACCGCAGGCGGCGATGTTAACTTTAACTTCGTTTTTTGCCGGGATGGGATCAGCCACATCAACAAGGGCTGGGGCGTCACCAAAGTTGGAAACCTGAAATGCGCGCATGATTTTCCTGTGGTGAAAGACGTTTCCTAAGGTGTTGTTGTTAAATGTCAAAAGCCGTTTTTGTTGTCAATCGCCGGTCAAATACCTCGATTTGTCTATGTTTTTTGTCGGGCGAAAGTGATAGTATTATACATCTAATGATTGAAACGCGAACGTGGTGGCCCGTAAAATTCATGTGTCACGCCCTTGTATTCTTTGAACAAAACGTTACGGTTCGCCAACTAAGTAACGTAAGGGTCACGGCCTTTTCCTCGGGTCGGCAGTCCATGGTCAATAACGTATCGGTAGTCTTTCGGGTGTAATTTGTAAGCACCGTCGGATGAGGAACTGGGAGAAATAATCATGCCGCATCCTGTAGATGTTCATGTAGGCAAACGTATTCGGCACCGTCGCTGGCTTGCCGGAATGACGCAACAGAACCTGGCGGAAAGCGTTGGGATAAAATTCCAGCAAATCCAGAAATATGAAACAGGCGCGAACCGGGTCAGCGCGTCCCGGCTTTGGGACATTGCAGATGCGCTTGATGTGAATGTCAGCTTTTTCTTTGAGGGACTGGATCAGGAAGCCGGTGCCACAGAAGAAGTGGGTGGGAGCGCTCCAGCGGATATTCTGGGCGACAAGGAAGCGTTGGAACTGATCCGGTCTTACTACTCCATCCCGGAAAATCAGCGCCGTCGTCTGTTTGATTTGGCGCGGGTCCTCAGCGACGTCGCATAGTCGCCTCGCGGCTTGAAACTGCTCTATGGCACACGGTAAACCCCTGCGTGGTGACGCGGGGGTTTTTTGATGAATACAGATGGCATTGCAGAAACGGCCCATGCCTTGGCCGATGCAGCCCGGCGAGCCATTCTCCCGTACTTCCGGGCGGAAGGCCTCAGCGCGGAAACCAAGGAAGCCAACAGGTTTGACCCAGTGACCGAGGCTGACAAGGCCGCGGAAAGGGCCATGCGCGCCATTCTACAGGACCAGCGACCAGCTGATGGGATCCTTGGTGAGGAATATGGCGCAACAGAGACTGAAAGCGGTCTGACATGGGTTCTTGATCCGATTGACGGTACGCGGGGGTTTCTATCCGGGACGCCCACATGGGGGGTCTTGATTGCTGTTTCTGATGAAAACGGCCCAATCTACGGCCTGATAGACCAGCCTTATACGGGCGAACGGTTCGAAGGCGGATTAGGACGTCATGGGATGACGGGGCCGTTGGGCACGCGCGAGCTTAAGGTGCGGGGTGATCGCGCCTTGGAGGACGCTATCCTTTTTACGACCTTCCCGGAAGTTGGCAGTGCAAAGGAAGGCCATGCGTTTCGCTCCGTAGCGGATCACGTGAAACTGACGCGTTATGGCATGGATTGCTATGCCTACGCGCTTCTGGCGGCAGGTCAGATTGATCTTGTCATTGAGGCCGGGTTGCAGGCCTATGACGTCCAGGCGCCGATTGCCGTGATTGAGGCGGCGGGTGGCATTGTAACCAACTGGGCTGGAGGGTCGGCGCATGAGGGTGGCCGGGTTTTGGCGGCAGCTGGGAAAGAGCAACACGCGGCGGCGATGGAGATCCTGTCAAACGCGGTTTGAAGATGCACGCTTCGCAAGCAGAGCGGTTTCAGGTTCCGGACATGAAAAGGCCGCGCCTTCGTAGGGCACGGCCTTAAAACATTTTGTCTGAAACGGCTTACGCTTCGTCTTCGACCTCAGAAGCCTCTTCTGCATCGGGCAGAACGTCTTCGACGGTTTCAGCCAGATCGGCGTCTTCTGCCGCGGCCGAACCGATATCTTCAAACAGTTCGGCAATCTCGAAATCAGCTGCTTCTTCTTCTTCGGCGGCCAATTCCTGAATTGTCTTGCCAGAGGCCTGAAGTTCGGCTTCTTCCGCAGAGCGAGCCACGTTCAGCGTGATCGTCGCGTCCACCTCGGGGTGGAGCGTGATCAGCACCTCGTGTAGGCCCAGTTCCTTGATCGGACCGGTCAGCGCGACCTGTTTGCGATCAAGCGAGAACCCGCCTTCGGTCGCTGCATCTGCCGCGTCGCGCGTGGTGACAGAGCCATAGAGCGCGCCCGAATCGGAGGCCTGACGGATCACGATGAACTGTTCGCCATTGATCTTGCCCGCGAAACTTTCGGCTTCTTTCTTGGTTTCCAGGTTCTGTGCTTCCAGCTGTGCTTTCTGTGCTTCAAACTGGGCGATGTTGGCCGCAGAGGCCGACAATGCCTTCTTCTGCGGCAGGAGGTAGTTGCGGGCGTAGCCCGGCTTTACATCTACCACTTCGCCCATCTGACCGAGCTTGGCCACGCGTTCGAGAAGGATCACTTGCATGTCAGGTTCTCCTTATTTCACGGCGT
>CAYMEC010000038.1:0-33877 GCA_964389425.1 uncultured Roseovarius sp. | reverse complement strand
CGACACGAGGATTTTCAATCCACTGCTCTACCCCTGAGCTACCCGGGCACGGGTGCGCGGACTGACAAGCGTCTCTTGCCGCGTGGGTGGGGTGTAATTAGACGGGTGGGCGCGGGGTGTCCAGAGGGATTGGAAGGAATTTCAGTGCGGTTTTTCCTGCGAGTTTTGTTGCGCGCCGAGGGCGGCTTCGGCCTCTTCCGGGTCAAGCGGTTCTGAAGAGGCCAAAGCGTAGTCACCGCGCATCCATTTGCCCAGGTCAATATCGGCGCAACGCTTGGAGCAGAAGGGTCGATAGCGGGGTTCTGAGTCGTTGGTGCAAATGGGGCAGCTCATCATTTTCCTTCGGTACATCATGGGTTTAAAGGAACGCGATCACGTTTGCGTTGCAGTTCATAATGGCCAAGAGGGGTGAAGCCGACAAGGGCGGTTTCCACGCTGTCGCGGCGAAAAGCAGCGCGCAGGGCGGTTTCAAACGCTCGGCGATCTTTCTTGCCCATCGGGGCGAGGTCGAGTGTGATTTGACCGCCCAAGCCTCGCAGGCGCAACTGGCGGGGCAGGTCGCGGGCCGCAGAGAGGTTGGCTTTGAGGCCAGCCGATGGGGAGGTGTCGCCGCCCGTGTTGATGTCTACGGCCACCAACGCGCGGGTGGGCTCAACGAACATGCTTCCGGGGGAAAGGTCGACGCGAGGCGAGGTGAGCATCTCGATAGCGTCCAGAAGACCGTGCCGGTCGAACGCGCCTTCGGCGGTGTCGGTGTCTGAACTGTCGGGCCATTCGCGCCAGGCAAGGTCGTGCGGGCCGGGGCCTTCGACCAGTTTTTCAGGGTCGCCCGATGTGTCAGTCAACACGGCAGCCGCAAGACCGGCCATAGCGGTTATGTCATCTGCAATGTCATCTGCAGATGCGCCTTCACATGATGATCGCAGGATAAGGCCATTCTCGTCTTTACCCGTTGCCTCGTGGGCGATTTCCAGCAAGCGGTCGCGTTCGTCGTCTTCCTTGATGGAGCGACTGATATTCAGGCCGGGCGCACCGGGCGTGACGATGGCGTAGCGGCTTTTGAAAAGCAACTTGGCCGTCACGGGGATGGCCTTACCCGGCTCTGCGAAACCAGTGACTTGCACGAGAATCCTTTGGCCAGGCGACAGGCCTTTGACTTGACGCAGAAACCCCGCGCCGTCGGGGGTTTTGACGAACATGCCGCCTTGGCCTTTCACGGGGCGGTCGGCGGTGGCACGGTAAATCGTGCCAGGACGAGGCAGGTCGCTGTCGATCAGAAGGTCGGTCAGTTGGCCATTCTCGATCAGAGCGGCGGCCTCAGCGCCGTTGAGAGTGTCGAGGCAGATGGTTGTGCCTTTCATGACCTGTCTTTCCAAGTGGGATAGCCCGCGGCTGCCAGCAAGGCAGCGGTTTCCGAAAGTGGCAAGCCCATGACCGCGCTGTAAGAGCCTTGGATCCAAGGCACAAAAGCGCCCGCAGGGCCTTGTATGGCATAGCCGCCTGCCTTTCCTTGCCAGTCGCCGGTGGCAAGGTAGCCGGTGATCTCTTCATCCGAGAGACGTTTCATGCGGACATTTGTGACCACATCGCGTTGCCAAATTTGCGCGCTCTTGCGCAGGGCGATGGCTGTGATGACCTTGTGGCGGCGGCCTGACAGCAGCGACAGGAAATGACGTGCGTCATCTTCGTGCGCGGGTTTGCCAAGGATGCGTCGCCCCAGTGCCACGGTGGTGTCGGCTGCAAGCACCAGATCATCAGGCGTGCTTGGGTGTGCCTGCACTTTGGCCAGTGTTACGCGCGTGCAATAGGCACGAGGGAGCTCAGAGGGCAGGGGGGTTTCGTCCACGTCCATGGGCTCCACCGCGTCGGGGGAAATACCCAATTGTTCCAGCAGGTCAAGCCGCCGGGGGCTGGCTGAAGCAAGGATCAGGCGCATGTCACGCACCACCTACGACGGGCTGACAGGCCCGCGCTATTTGAAACGGTAATTTATTCGTCCTTTGGTCAGGTCATAGGGGGTCATTTCCACCTGCACCTTGTCACCTGCCAGAACCCGGATCCGGTTCTTCCGCATTTTACCTGCCGTATGTGCGATGATCTCATGGCCGTTTTCAAGCTCGACCCGAAATGTCGCGTTTGGCAGGAGTTCCTTGACGACACCGGGAAATTCGAGCGTATCTTCCTTGGCCATGGTCTCTCCTTTATTGACGCCCCGATCATTGGGACGCGAGTTACATGATGGGTTTTGCCCGGATTTTCAAGGGTTTTGTGGGGGGTGCCGCCCCTGTTGAATGGGAAGTGGCCAGCGTGCAGACCCTCTGTGAGACCCTGTGCGAGTCAATCCAAATCCTCTTGCAGGAATTCCGGTCGCAAGACCATCACGGTCGGACGACCAGGAAGGTTATCCTGGCTTATCGTGATGGAAGAGCCTTCGGTGATCACCACGTCAAAACCCTCCTCCATTCCCGCCAGAAAATCGGTGAGCGATGTTTCCGAGAACCAATGCATCGGGATCACGACGGAGGAGCGCAACCTGTCCATCACCCGCAGCATGGTCGGCAGATCGAGGGTGAGCCCGCCATCTATGGCAGCCATGACCACATCCACGCGACCCAGCGCAGCGTATTGTTCCACCGTTGGTTCATGATGGAGATGGCCTAGGTGGCCCACACACAGGCCTGCCACCTCAAAAACAAAGATCGAATTTCCCTTGGGCTCCGAGCCGCTGAAGGCGGAGCGTATGTCGGTGGAGACATTGCGGACGAGCATCTCGCCCAGATCCAGCCGGTGTGTAATCCCTTCTCCGAATTCTTCCCCCCAACCGCGCAAGACATGGGGTATGGCAGGATCAGGAAAAGCGGTCCAATGGGTGGAATGGGCGTGGTTCATGGTGACGATATCGGGAATGAAATCGACATTGCCGACAAAGCCCGTGAAATCCGTGACAGCAGAGATCCCACCGGGTGTTTGGATCAGGAAGGAAGCGTGATTGAGATACTGGATCCTCACGCGGCCTTCGGGGACAGGGTCTGTGAAGGTGGCCTTGTAGAGATAGTCGATGCCAGGCGCCTCAGCCAGAGACAGACAGTGGCTCGGCTGTCGCCCTTCCTGGGCGATGGCCGGGGTGGCGAGAACAAGGAACACGAGGAGGTATCTGAGCATGGGGCATCTCCTTTTATCAGGACATAGCCCGGTGTGCCGCCTCGTCAGCCCTTGCGGGCTGTCTTGGCTGTGGCTGCTGGTGGCGCGGCTTACGCCGCGGGGTGAAGGGGGCGCCTTCGGCGTGTTCACGTCGTCTCGGCTTTGCCTCGACGATCAAACCGCAGTGCTGCGTAGAGCACATGGGTGCGCCAGCGTCCGTTGATTTGCAGGTAGCTTTGCGCGACGCCTTCATATTTGAAGCCGCATTTTTCTAACAGCCTGCGGGAGGCATTGTTTTCGGGCAGGCATGCGGCTTCAATTCGAGAGAGATCCAGTCGTTCGAAGGCGTGGTGGACGATGCCGGCAATAGCCTCCCGCATGTAGCCCTGTCGGGCATAGGGCGATCCGATCCAGTAGCCCAGAGTGCCCGCCTGCGCCGGGCCGCGGCGAATGTTGTCCAGCGTAATCGCCCCAAGCAGCCTGTCATCCTCGCGTCGCAGCAGGAAAAGCGGCAGGGCGGAGCCGTTCTTGATACAGCGCTGCGCCCAGTAGACGCGATTGGTGAAACCTTTGCGGGACAGGTGATCATTGGCCCATTGCGGCTCCCACGGGGTCAGGAAATCGGCTGACCCGCGGCGTAGGGTCGACCAGCTGCGGAAATCCGTGAGAACGGGTTGGCGCAGGGTCATGCGCTCCGTTTCGATCCGGACTTTCCGGCCGGGCAGGATCATCACGCCGCGCGCCTGTCCTGCAACGCCTCAAGCGTGGGGGCAGTTTCCACCGGCCCGTAGAGCGCCATGGCGGCCGGCGCCTGAGCGATGGTGGTTTCCGCGATGGCGCGCACGTCCCCTAGTGTAACGCCATCAATGCGTTCCACCACCTCGGACAGTTCTGGCACGCGGCCCCAGATCTGGATCATCCGGGCGAGGCGTTCAGCGCGGTTGGACGGGCTTTCGAGGCCCATCAACAGACCTGCTTTCATCTGTGCGCGGGCGCGGTCGAGTTCAGCGTTAGAGAGGTCCTCGGCTGCGCGTTTCATCTCATCAATCGTGATCTGGGCAAGTTCCGGCACCTGAGCGCCAGACGTGCCCGCATAGATCGTCATCATCCCGGTGTCGGCATATGCCCCGGCACTGGCGTAGATCGTATAGCAGAGCCCGCGTTTTTCGCGCACTTCCTGAAAAAGGCGGGAGGACATGGAGCCCCCCAAAGCGGAGGCGTAGATTTGGGCGGCGTAGATGCGTGGGTCGCAGTAATCGGGGCTCTCGAACGCCAATGCGAAATGGGCTTGTTCGAGCGATTTGACGTTGCGGCTTTCACCACCTGCAAACTGGGCCGAGGGGGCCATGGTGTCTGCCACGCCCTGCATGTCGCCGAAATGCGTTTCTGCGGCCCGGACCAGTTCATCGTGATCGACTGCACCGGACGCAGAAAGGATCATCTGGCCCGGGCGATAATGCTGGCCGACAAAGCCGGTCAGATCTTCGCGGGAAAAGCCTTGAACGCGCGCCTCGTCGCCAAGGATCGCGCGGCCCAACGGGTGGTTGGGGTAAGCCTTTTCCTGCAGCCAATCGAAGATGATGTCATCGGGCGTATCTAGGGCTTGACCGATTTCCTGCAGGATCACGCCGCGTTCGATTTCGATCTCACTGGGATCGAAGACGGGGCGGCGCAGGATGTCTGCCACCACATTGAGGGCGAGCGGGACATGTTCCCCTAGGACGCGGGCGTAATAGGCGGTGACTTCGCGCGAGGTGTAGGCGTTAATGTAACCGCCCACGTCCTCAATCGCCTCGGCAATATCGAGGGCCGAACGCGTGGTCGTGCCCTTGAAGGCCATGTGTTCCAGAAAATGCGCGATCCCGTTTTGATGCGCGGCCTCATGGCGCGCGCCAGCCAGAACCCAGACGCCGATGGCGGCAGATTGAAGGCCTGGCATGGGCTCCGACACAATCCGAAAGCCGTTATCGAGTGTGGTCAGCCTGACGGTCAATTCCCGGTTCTTTCCCTTATGATCCCTTCGATGGCACCGAGGTCGTTTTCGACCCGGGTCACCCGCTCCGACCGCTCATACAGGTCGGCCATGTGGGAGGGCAAGGGGGGATGGATGCCCGTGGCGTCTTCCACCGCCGCCGGGAACTTGGCCGGGTGGGCGGTGGCAAGGGTGATCATGGGCGTCTTTGGGTCGAGATGGTGTTCGGCCACGTGAACGCCCACCGCCGAATGCGGGCAAAGAAGTTCGTTGGTGGTGGCCATCAGACGTTTGATCGTGGCGGAAGTGTCTTCTTCGGAACAGCGGCCGGAATCGAACGCCTCTCGCAGGGCTTCCTGTGCGCCTTGGGAAACATGAAAGCCACCTTCTTTCAGTTCATTCATCAACTGGCTGACAGCCGCACCATCCTGATTGTAGGCGTAGAACAACGCGCGTTCAAAATTTGAGCTGACCTGAATATCCATGGACGGGCTGATCGACGGGATCACGCCTTCAGGCGTGTAGTCGCCCCGAGACAGGCACCGATGTAGAATGTCATTCTGGTTGGTTGCCACGACCAATCGATCCACAGGCAGCCCCATCCGTTTTGCGATGTAACCGGCAAAGATATCCCCGAAATTTCCGGTCGGAACCGTGAAACTTACAGGTCGATGTGGACTACCCACAGACACGGCTGAGGTGAAGAAATAGACAACTTGGGCCAGTACTCGCGCCCAGTTGATGGAGTTCACACCGGCGAGCCCGACGCCATCGCGGAAGTCGAAATCGTTGAACATGTCCTTCACGCGGGCCTGACAATCATCGAAATGGCCGGTCAGTGCGAGGGCGTGCACATTGCCTTCCGTGGGGGTCGTCATTTGGCGTCGCTGCACTTCCGAGACGCGACCATGCGGGTAGAGGATGAAGACATCAACAGCCTCCAGCCCACGGAAGGCCTCGATCGCCGCGGAGCCCGTATCGCCCGATGTGGCACCCACGATGCACACGCGTTGACCCGAGCGTTTGAGCGAGAACTCAAACATCTGGCCAATGAGTTGCATGGCGAAGTCTTTGAACGCGAGCGTGGGCCCGTGGAACAGCTCCAGCAAGTGATGACCCGGAGCAAGCTCGACCAACGGTGCGCGGGCGGCATGATTGAACCCCGCATATGCGCGTTCGATGATTCCGCGGAATTCGTCGTCCGTGAACGCGTCCCCGATGAAGGGACGCATGATGCGGAAGGCGACCTCTTCATAGGGCTGACCCGCGAGGGCCGCGATCTCGGAATGGCTCAGCGTTGGAATGGTCTCCGGCAAGTACAGCCCGCCATCACGCGCAAGGCCGGTGAGCATCGCTTGCTCAAATGTCAGCACGGGGGCCTGACCGCGGGTGGAGATATAGTTCATCATGCGGCTCCTTTGGCGGGATTGCGCAAGCGGTACAAGAAATAGCCCATCATCGCAGTCCAGATGGCCGCAAGTCCGAACCATGTGACGGCATATAGCAGGTGATCGTTTGGAATAGCGGATGTGTCTACGGGCAAGGGCGTCACCGCACCGTCTGGTTGCGACAGATCGCGTGCGATGATGAGCAGTGGTTCAGTTCCCAGAACCTCGGCCATCTGGGCGATGTCGCGGGCAAACCACGTGTTTCCGTCCACGTCATTGTCCGGGGTCGAGCTGTTGCGATCATCAGGCCAGTGCAGATTGCCTGTGACGGTGACCTGTCCGGCGGGTGCGGGCGACAGCTCTGCTGCGACAGGGATGAAGCCGCGATCGACTAGAACAGTGCGCTCGCCTATCTCAAAAGGTGTGATCAGACGGTAGCCGGCGCCCACCAGTTTCTGACTGACCAGCACCCGCAACACGCCTGCGCCGAACTGGCCTGTCATCTCCACGGGCAGGTATTTGTCGGTTTCTGCGTCGGCTTTCTCCGGCAAAGCGACAGGTGGCGCAGCGATGCGGGACCCGATATCTGCCAAAACACCTTGTTTCCACTCCAGGCGTTGCAATTGCCATACCCCCAGCCACACCAAAACAACGAGGCCTGTAAGGGCGAACAGAAGAAAGAGGATGGTGCGGGTCATGGCGTTTCTGGGTGGTTTGATGGGCGCAGCTATAGCAGGGCTGACAAGGGTTGCAACGGCGCGTCAGGGTTTCAACCGGTAGCCTTTGCCAAACATGATCCAGGACATTCCGGAGATGACAGCCACCGTGCTGAGACCGATCACGGTTCCAAGCCATGGCGAGCTGTCTGAAACGCCAATCATCCCAAAGCGAAGGCCGTCGATGAGATAGAAGATCGGGTTCCAGTGGGTGATGTCATACAAGAGCGGTGGAAGCGCCTCGACCGAATAGAAGGTGCCCGACAGGAAGGCGAGCGGGGTGACGATGAAATTCGTGATCGCGGCGGTCTGGTCAAATTTGTTGGCATAGATCCCTGCCACAAGGCCCAAACCGCCCATCAATGTCGCACCCATCACGACGAATCCCAACGCAATCAGCGGATAGGCGGGCACCAGACCCAAGGCCAGCCAAAGACCAAAGGCGATGGTCACCGCCACGCAGACCCCACGCGCCACCGCGCCCACCAGGTAGCCGATCACCAGTTCGCCTGCGCTGAGCGGCGGCATCAGCGTGTCCACGATGTTTCCCTGCACCTTGGCCACGATGATGGATGAGGATGTGTTGGCAAAACAGTTCTGAATGACGGTCATCATCAGGATGCCTGGCGCAATAAAGGTGGTAAAATCCACCCCCATCACATCGCCCCTACGCGAACCAATCGCGATGGAGAAAATCAGAATGAAAAGGGCCGCTGTAACCAAGGGCGCCAGCAAGGTCTGTGTCCATACCGACAAAAACCGCTGGATTTCCCGCAAACACAGGGTCCAGAGCCCCAGCCAGTTCACCCGCCCGAACCGGCGCGTGCCCTGATGGAAGGCTTTGGGAGGGGTGTAGAGGGTCATGGATGGGCCTGATGCGTTGCGCTGCGTTCGTGCCTTGTAACTCACGGCGCAGGGACTAAAATAGGTTTTTCACGATAGATGACCAAAAGGCGCGCCCAAAGCCGCGCTCAATCCCAAGAGGTAGGACATGTCCTGGAGCGACGAGCGCGTTGAAAAACTGAAGAAAATGTGGGGCGAAGGCCAATCGGCCAGCCAGATTGCCAAGGAATTGGGCGGCGTGACGCGCAATGCCGTGATCGGCAAGGTGCATCGTTTGGGCCTCTCCAATCGCAATGGCGGGGGTGGGACGTCGTCTGACGGGGGCGCCAAGGCCAAGGCCAAGGCCGCGCCCAAAGCCAAAGCAGCACCCAAACCCGCACCCAAACCTGCCTCCAAGGAAGCCGCGCCTGAAGCGCCCGCCGCGGCGCCGGTGAGCCGCGTCAAGGCGATCATCCCGGCGGGCCAACCGCTGCCACCTCAGCCGTCAACCAATGAGATCGACCCGGAGGCGCTGGCCAAGGTCAATGAGGTGGAAAAGAAGGCTAAGAAGCTGAGCCTCATGGAATTGACAGAGCGGACATGCAAATGGCCCGTGGGTGATCCTGCGACGGATGATTTTTGGTTCTGCGGTCTGCCGGTTCAGGCGGGCAAGCCTTATTGCGAGGCACATGTGGGAGTTGCATTCCAGCCGATGAGCGCCCGGCGGGATCGCAGGCGCTAGGCTGCCGAAACGGCCCACAAAGCCGGTTTTCGCCAGTAAACCTTTAACTTGACCGTGTGCCTTGCTGCGAAGAGCCTGCTTACTGCGCCTGAGTTTCTTCAGCCTGTTGTGCTTGCTGCGCGACTTGCGCGGCTGCTGCCATTGTCCCCGGACCAACGACAGCGTCCAGGAAGCCCAAGTATAGACCACGGTTTTGCAGGATCACCTGAAACTCCAACGCGGTTTCCTGGTCCCATCGTGTGAATCGTCCGTTGACCAGGCCGCGGATGTCCTGCACCGGCAAACCGGCTTCCAGCGCTCGGATATAGAGATTCGCGGCGCGTTTGGGATCGTATTCCACCCCGTCGCCCCGTTCATGCATGAAGCCAAGCGTGTTGATCGCCGCAGCTTCGCCCCGCTCGACACCGCGGTTGATCAGTTTCAAGCGCACGGCTGGGTCATCAAACAGCCCTTCGCCATCGGCAAATTTTTCCAGCTCCGCCTGAGCGGTCGAATTACCTTGCGCCGCGGCCAGTTCGTAAAATTCAGTCGCTTTCACCGGATCTGGCAAATCCAGTTTTTGAGCCAACGCGGGGGATACGGCATCCGGGCTCATGTAAAGCTCTGCCAATCGCAGTTGTGAGAAGTGGTAACCCGCGTCGGCCGTTTCTTCGAGCAGGGCGAACATCGTGTCAAAATCCTGCGGCACGCCGCGACCGATCTGGTGCATGATGGCCAAGGTTGCCTTGGCGGGCAAATCCCCAGCCTCTGCCGCTTTCATGTAGTTTTCCACCGCGCGCCGGTGATTTTCCCGGATGCCGCCAATTCCGAAATTGTAGTAATCGCCCACCTTCGTGTAGGCGGCGGTCACACCGTTTGACGCGGCCATGTTGAAGGCGCGCAAAGCATAGGTGTGAAATCCTTCTCGCTGCATGATCACCGCCATGTGGAAAAGAACGCGGCCATCCTGTTCAGGCCCGATCAAGGCGGCTTCGCAATGCGGCCGCGCTTTGGCCAGCGAAGAAAAAGTGGCAGACCCCGCATCGCGGCTTACGGGTGCCTCCGCGGTGGGCTCACCTGCGAGCTTGAGGCATTCTTCCAACGCGCCCGGCATCTGGGCTGAAGCGCCGCCCGTGACTGTCATCGCCACGGCAAACCCCGCGCCCCCGATCATCGCCTTGAGCCTTTGATGCATCATGAAATCCTTTTCCCCAATCTCGTGCCATGCGCGGCCGGGTCATCCATTGTCTTTCGCACAACCTGCCAGTCATGAAAGCAAAAATCCACTGCTCGTTTGCCTGATCGTCTGTTGCGGTGCCGTGACCAGTTGCGAGACGATCGGTGGAATATTGCGCGTCCTGAAGGAAAGACTCAACAGGCGTCGCTTCGCCGTCTATGGTGGCAATAAACCGCGCAACGAAATCGTGGTTATTGTCGGCTTAACCAATGGGGTTTAGGTAGCCGGTTCCACGCAGGGTTCACCTGCAAGCGGGTGGAAAACGACAGGCAAGAAGAGGGGCAGACGCCTGATACGCATGTCTAGCTATAAGTTGAAAGCACGGCTGATGGGTAATCAGGGTGCCATTATCATCGGTGTTTACCTTTTTGGCATGACGACCATCGCGGGCGGAGCATACGCCTTGCGCGACACGTTGTTCAACATACCCGTGGCCAGCACGGACGTGACGGACACAATGGCCATGCCGACCATTGGCTCTGCGCCGCGCTTGACGGCGCTTGATCAAGGCGGGGTGGGATTGTCCCAAGCTCCGCGACTGGCGCGCCTCAATCCCACGGACACGGCGCTGCAAGACGGACTTTTGTCGCCGCTGTCACGTGTGTTTCTTGGGTCGCCGGAAGTCAGACCACCGGAACGGCCCGGTCTTTTGGATTCCGAGCAGGTTGAAGATGCGCCCGCGACAGAAGGAGAAAACGAAGCGGTCGCAGAAGGCTTAGGCGTGTCCGCACGCCCGCGCCTGCGGCCTTCTGATCTGGCTCGCAGGTCTGCGACCGACGAGGCCGTGCGCCTGGCCAGCCTGTTCGTGCCTCAGGGCTTCGAAGATTCGGAATTGAACTCCGCGCCCGACACAGCACCCGAAATCGTTCCTGAAACTCCGCGAATTGCGGCGCCTTCTGCACGATGCCCCAAGCGCTTGGCGCGCGGAATGCCGCGCAGGAAGGGTGGGGCCGCGGGAGCATCGGCTGTCCTGGCCTCTGCCAAGAACATTGACGGGGTGAAGCGCGACCAAATCGTCGTGGCAGAATTGCTGAAAGGCAATATCCCCAGTTTCCAGCGCAATCTTGTGCCCGTGACCCTACGTGGAACCACGTCGGACGGGCGGCAGGCCAACATCACCCTGTGCGTCACGCCTGATTACCTGGCATTGGGCGGCGATCGTGACTTCGTGCGCGTGCCGCTGGGCCTGAGCGGTGCAAGCCGCGTTGCTAAATCGTTCAACATGGTGTTGCCCACACCGCGCATGGTGGATGCAATCTATCGTCAAGCCGCCGTGCGTCTGACGCCGAGCCCGATGACACCGGGCCCCCAGATGACATCCACGGCCTATTTCATGCGTCATAATGCAACTGTGGAGGCGCAACGCCGCAGCGCGGGCGCGACCCATGGCAACCTGATTTCCGGTCACAAGAAAGATGTCGTTCTGACCACGCGTCTTGCCAGCAATCGCGGCCGTGTGGCGATCTATGGATGGCACCGTCGTAACGGCACGCCGATTCAACCGCTCAGCACTGTGCATGGGGCAGCCTACGCCGATTACAGCCACGGTATCCGTTTGGTCAGCCGCACAGCTTATCTGGATGGGCAAGAGGTGGATCTGCGACAGATCATGGCGAACCCGCGCTATGCCGGGATTATCAGCAACGAAGGCCCGATGGGCCGGTCTGTCTTGGCGTCGAACTGATCAGGTATACAAATCTGAGACGACAGACAATCTTATCGCGCTGTTTTCATGTCGCGACAGATGGGTCGATTGATAAGGCCATTCGGGCGTTAGAACCTTTTGGCCTGTACCCGCAACTGACGTGCTCTTGTCAAAATAGCGTCTTCCACCGCTCGTTGAGTGGAGGAACTCACAGCCGCGCCGCCGCGGGTTTGCAGCGCCACGTTAAGGGATCGGGCGTCCAAGGCTGGGTCGCTGATCAATATCGTGGCGCGATAGACTTGTCCGCCTCCTGGCGGGCGCCCAAATCCAGTGGAAATGACACCCGTGAACGGATCGGCGTTTTCAACGGGCAGGAAATCAAGCACTTCCAGTGACGCAGTCCAGAGAAACCTGTTCACCTTCACCTTTGCACCACGATCTCGGAACACATCGAAAACGCTGGTTCCGGACGTCACGGAGCTTGTGGATTCCCGACCTGTCGATACAGAGAACGCGTCTTCGCGCAATTGCCGTTCTCTTGAACACGCCGACAGAACGGTAAGGCACGCGGCCGCGATCACGGTGGCTTTCACGGTGGTCTTCACGGATATGAACGTCATAACTGGAACGGCCTGCTATTGTTTCCGTATTCCCTACTATCCAAGCGCGCAGGTGTGAGCAAGGCAAATGGCACCGGAAACGGCCGGAGCGGGCAGGTCGCTGCCTATGTAAAAGATCTGTGGGATTTTACACGCAAGCGGGCCTATGGCATTGAACGGGAATTGGTATTCACGACGCGAAAGGGCTGACATGGGTTTGGCAGACATCACGGAACGACTGCGCAAGGCCGAAGCAGAGGCTGGTCGCGCACCTGGTAGTGTTGAACTGATCGCCATTTCCAAAAAGCAGCCCAATGAACGGGTGGAAGCGGTGTTGCAACAAGGCCATCGCGTCTTCGGAGAAAACCGTGTGCAGGAAGCCGCAGGCAAATGGCCCGCGTTCCGTAAGCAGTATGAGGGCATTGAACTGCATCTTGTGGGCCCATTGCAGACCAATAAGGCCCGACAGGCGATGGAGCTGTGTCAGGCCATCCATTCGTTGGACCGACCCAAGCTGGCCAACACGCTGGCGCGGCTTGCGCAGGAAATAGGTCATTGCCCGGACCTTTTCGTGCAGGTCAATACCGGTGAGGAGTCGCAAAAGGCAGGCATATGGCCAGCGGATGCCGACAGTTTTATTGCCGAGGCCCGTGCAATGGACCTGCCCGTGACCGGGGTGATGTGCATTCCGCCCGTGGATGAAGAAGCTGCGCTCCATTTTGCACTGCTGGCGCAGGTTGCAGAACGCAACGGGCTAAAGGGTCTTTCGATGGGCATGAGCGGGGACTTTGAGAAGGCGGTGGCGTTTGGTGCCACGCATATTCGCGTAGGGAGCGCTATTTTTGGAGCACGCCCGACTGAGATGGCTTGAGGCGCGGCGCATGGTCATTCGTTCGGTCCTCATTACCGGTGGTGGATCCGGACTAGGAGCCGCACTAGCTATTGAACTCGCGCGGCGCGGTTGCCGAGTGCTTGTCACGGGTCGCCGAACTGGCGCGTTGGAGGCCGTGGCCCGCCAATCAACCAACATTCAAGCGTTAACGGCTGATGTAACCGGCGCCGATGACCAGGCAATGCTGGCTAAGGCGTTTTCAAAACTGCCCGCACCGCGCGCGATTTTCCACGGGGCTGGATATTTTCAGATCGGGAAGCTCGACACGCTTTCAATCGTGGATTGGCAGAGGTCCTTCGATACCAATGTGACCGCGCGCTGGGCCTTGTCGACAAAATGTGAGCCTCACCTTAAAGGCGGGCGGGTTCTTTTTGTCGGGTCGGATTCAGGTAGGAATGTGAGGGTCGGCGGCGCGGCCTATTCGGTGGCACAGGCGGCATCGGAAACCCTTCGCCGCTCTCTACAAGCGGAATGGGCCGACAACGACATCGCAGTTGCGGGGTTCAAACCGGGTCTTGTCGACACTGATCTTGTGCGTGGGTTTCTATCCCTTTCAGATCAGGATTTTCCAGCCCGGCCCGAGTTCCAGGACTACATCGACCGTGGCGAGTGTTCGACCCCTGACACCATCGCAGCGTTTGCGGCCTGGCTCCTGCTGGAAGTGGACGGAGGCCGCTTTCGGTCTACGGACTGGGACATCCGCGACACCGGTCACCACGATGAATGGCTAAGAGAGCCGCTGTACAAATAGCGAAGCCCTTTTTGAATGCCCCAGCACGCTACAGCTTGGCCAGGCCTTTCACCCATTCCATCTGACGGGGCAGACAGATGGTGCGCAGGTCGTAGTGTTCGACCATTTTCGCGCGGGCGGCTGTCCCAAGCGCGGTACGCCGATCTTCATCATCCAGTAGCGCGCTTACACGATCAACGATGCCATCACTGTCGAAGAAATCCACGAGTACCCCGGTCTCGCCATCCCGAAGCACTTCGCGGACAGGCTCGGTATTGCTGGCCACAATCGCCGCGCCGCAGGACATAGCCTCCATCAGGCTCCAGCTCAGGACGAACGGATAAGTCAGGTAGACATGCACGCGGGAGATTTGCAGCAGGTTGGTGAACTGCCCGTGGGGGATGCGGTCCAGGAAACGGACACGCTCCCAATCGTCGTCAGGGATCTGTCCACGCACCTCGTCGATGAAGATCTGCTTCCAAGTCTGCCCTTTTGGCGGCCGCGCACCATAGCTGACGTCATTGCCGCCAACGATCAGAACCGTCGCCTTGGGCCGTTCACGCAGCAGCCGGGGCAGAGCGCGCATGAAAATATGATACCCGCGATAGGGTTCCAGATTGCGATTGACGAAGGTGATGATCTCGTCGTCGCGGCTGAGTGAACCGTGCTTTTGCAGGTTCAGTTTCACGTCCGGATTGGGGCAACTGAGTTTGGTATTGATCCCGTCATGACACAGCGTGATCCGGTCGCGGAATGCGCCGGGAAAGGTATCCGCCTGAAACGCTGTGGGGCTGATCCCCGCATCCGCGATGTCGAAATGCAGGTGGTTGTGCAAGTTTTTCATTCGAATGCGCAGGGCAAACTCTTCCGGATCTCCACGATCAAATTCGGGGTCAAAGCCAGTGTGAGGGTAATCGCTCAGATGATACAGTTCGCAGTAGATCCCCATCCGGGCGTCGGGCCAGACATCCTTTAGGAACATCGATTCACCCCAACCGTGATGGGCGAGGATCAGATCAGGCGAGAATCCCTGTTTCTTCAAATCCCGCGCGGCTGAAAAGCAGGCATGTGCCCGCGTAACCTTGGTGTCGAAATCCAGAATCCAAGGATGGGTGTTCTGGCCCTTTCGATCTGGCAGGCTGTAGGGGATGAGTTTCACCCCGTTCCACATCTTGGCCTCTTGCACCCGGAGGGTCAGGGCCACGCATTCATGCCCTTGGGCAGCCAGCACCTGTGACAGGTGTTTGTACTGCCCGGGAAAATTCTGATGTATGAAGAGGATTTTCATGTCTGCCCGTATTTTCGCCCCGGCCCCATGTAATTCGAGCCGCACCTCGGGGGCAAGGGCGCGCGAATGCGCTCTTTCTTGCTGGACCCCGCGCGCTAAGGTCCATATCACTCCTTCGACTGAGACGGGACCAGGATACCAGACGACATGACGCGCTATTCTGCGGGTGAAATTGAAGCGAAGTGGCAAGCGGCCTGGGACAAGGCCGATGTGTTCCGGGCGGAGCGGTCTACGGATAAACCCAAATACTATGTGTTGGAGATGTTCCCCTATCCGTCGGGCCGCATCCATATGGGCCACGTGCGGAACTACACCATGGGCGACGTGATTGCGCGGCACCGGCTGGCGACGGGTCACAGTGTGCTGCACCCGATGGGGTGGGATGCGTTCGGGATGCCTGCGGAAAATGCCGCCATGGCCATCGGCGGTCATCCCAAGGATTGGGCCTATCAAAACATCGACGACATGCGGGCGCAGATGAAGCCCTTGGGCCTGTCGATTGACTGGACGCGGGAATTTGCGACCTGCGATCCTGAATACTACGGCCAGCAGCAGGCGCTCTTTATTGATATGCTGGAAGCCGGGCTGATCTACCGCAAGAACGCTGTGGTGAACTGGGACCCGGTCGATATGACCGTGCTCGCCAATGAACAGGTGATTGACGGCAAGGGTTGGCGGTCTGGCGCGGATGTCGAAAAGCGCGAACTGACGCAATGGTTCTTCAAGATCTCGGATTTCTCCGAGGACCTGCTGGAGGCGCTGGGCGGTCTGGATGACTGGCCTGCCAAGGTGCGTCTGATGCAGGAAAACTGGATAGGTAAATCGCGCGGGATTGATATCCCCTTCCATCGCACGGACGGTGGCGAGCCGATTGTCTGCTATTCCACTCGGCCCGACACGATGCGCGGAGCCTCGTTCCTTGCGATTTCGCCGGAACATCCTGTGAGCCGCGCCTTGGCCGAAGACAACCCTGACCTCGCCGCCTTCATCGCTGAGACCCGCAAGATGGACACGACCGAAGCCGCGATGGAGAAGGCCGAGAAGAAGGGCATCGACACCGGCATTCGGGTGCGTCATCCGGTGGAGCCAGATAAGCAGCTGCCGGTCTGGGTCGGAAACTTCGTATTGATGGACTACGGCACGGGCGCCGTCTTTGGGTGCCCAGCGCATGACCAGCGTGACCTCGATTTCGCGCGGAAATACGACCTTGAGGTGCGCAACGCCTTCTACATGCCCGGTGAAGAAACCGAAGTAGGCAATGAGGCGCTGGTGCCTGCCAAGTCAGAGCCCGTCGTCTTTATCGATCACTTCGCTGGCATCAGGGGTGTCACCAGTCAGGAGGCCATCGACGCTACCATCGATTGGTTCGAGGAAAAGGGCCTCGGCACGGGTCAGGTGAAGTACCGTCTGCGCGATTGGGGCCTCAGCCGTCAGCGTTATTGGGGATGCCCCATCCCCGTGGTCCATTGCCACAGCTGCGGCGCAGTGCCGGAGGTCAAGGAGAACCTGCCGATCAAGCTGCCGGATGACGTGAGCTTTGACCAACCCGGCAACCCGCTTGACCGGCACGACGCATGGCGGCAATGCACATGCCCAAGGTGCGGCGCTCCGGCCATGCGGGAAACCGATACGATGGACACATTTGTGGACAGCTCGTGGTATTTTGTCCGCTTCACGGCGCCTCGGGCCGACACGCCCACGGATGCAGAGGAAGCCGCTTACTGGATGAATGTGGACCAGTATATCGGCGGGGTGGAACATGCGATCCTGCACTTGCTCTATTCGCGTTTCTTCGCGCGCGCGATGCAGATCACGGGCCATCTGCCGGAAAGCGCGATTGAACCCTTCGATGCGCTCTTCACTCAAGGCATGGTGACGCACGCGATCTATGAAAACGCGGAACGAAAGGCCGAAGGTGGCCGCCCCATCTATCACTACCCCGAAGAGGTGGAGGAAAAGGGCGGCGAGGTCATCGTGAAGGAAACCCGCGAGCGCGTGAAGGTGATCCCGTCCGCGAAAATGTCAAAGTCGAAAAACAATGTCGTGGATCCGGTCAATATCATTGCCGAGTTCGGTGCGGACACAGCGCGCTGGTTCGTCCTGTCCGACAGTCCGCCCGAACGTGATGTGGAATGGACCGCCGCAGGGGCTGAGGCCGCACACAAGCACCTCACACGTGTCCATCGCATCGTGTCTGATATTTGCGCGGGGGCGGAGGCCGCCGGATCGGAGGCAGACGACGCCTTGCTGAAAGACATGCACAAGACAATCCATGACGTCACCGGCGGCGTGGAAAGTTTCGGGTTCAACGCTGCTATCGCCAAGCTCTATGCGTTTTCAAACACGCTGTCCCGATCCCGAGCCGGGACTGCCGCGAAACGGAAAGCGGCGACGGTGCTGGTACAACTCATGGCGCCGATGACGCCGCATCTGAGCGAGGAGCTTTGGTCCATGCTTGGTCATGAAGGGTTGGTTGCCACGGCCCCATGGCCAGTGGCCGACGAGGCGATGCTCGTCGACGATCAGATCACCATGCCCATTCAGGTGAATGGCAAACGCCGCGCAGAAATCAGCGTTCCGAAAGATATGGATAAGGCAGAGGTTGAAAAAATTGCGCTGTCGGAGGATGCTGTCGTCAGGGCGTTGGATGGGGCAACGCCCAAGAAGATCATCGTTGTCCCCGGTCGGATTGTGAACGTTGTCATTTGATCGCCGTATTTTCTTGTTGTCTTCGCTGGCCCTCACTGCGGGGTGCGGGTTCACGCCTGCTTTCGCGCCCGGTGGCGCGGCGGCGCGTTTGCAGAACTCCGTGTCGCTGGATGACCCTGATGACCGGGCAGATTACCTGCTGGTGCGCCGGTTTGAAGAACGCATGGGTCCGGCCAATCCTGCCCGTTATGGCCTGTCCTATTCGGTCACCATGACGGAAAGCGGGGTCGCGGTCACGTCCGCCTCCGTGACCACGCGCGTGAGTATTCTGGGCTCCGTCACTTATGCCCTGCGCGATTTGGCGACGGACAAGGTGCTGACCTCCGGCACGGTGGATCAATTCACCAGCTATTCGACAGAAGACACGACCATTTCTCAACAAAGCTCCAGACAGGATGCCGAAGAACGGCTCATGGTGATGATGACCGATCAGATGATCACGCGACTGACCGCCGAGGCCGGCAAGTTGCCTGCATGACGCTGTTGTCGTGAAACTTTCTGGGCGGGATGCCCCCAGTTACTTTGCCAAACCGGACCCGGGTCGTCCCGGTCTGTTGATCTATGGCGCTGATGCGATGCGCGTGGCACTGAGAAGGCAGGAGGTGATCGCCGCGCTTCTTGGCCGCAACGGAGAAGAAGAGATGCGGCTCACGCGTCTTTCGGGGGCCGAGTTGCGCAAGGACCCTGCTATGCTCGATGCCGCGATGAAGGCGCAAGGGTTTTTCCCCGGACAGCGCGTGGCCTTTCTGGAGGATGCGAATGACGGCGTGGTCGATGCAGTCTTTGCCGCGCTGGAGGAATGGCAGCCGGGGGATGCGGTGCTGGTCGTGACCGCCGGTGCGTTGAAGCCCACCTCGAAACTGCGCAAAGCGTTTGAAGGCCATAAGAGCGCGTATGTCGCTGCGATCTACGACGACCCGCCGTCCCGAGCAGAGATCGAAGCGGCGCTCAAAGCCGCAGGTCTGGGCGAGATCAGCACTGACGCGATGCGTGACCTGAATGCGCTCTCCCGCGCGCTGGATCCGGGTGATTTTCGGCAGACCATTGAAAAGATTGCACTTTACAAGATGGATGACCCCGAACCCCTGCAACCCGAAGACATCGCCAGTTGTGCGCCTGTCTCGGTGGAGGCAGAACTTGACGATATCCTTCACATCGTGGCCGAAGCCCGCCCCGGTGAGGTCGGCCCGGTCATGAAACGTCTCCGCGCGCAAGGCGTGCAGCCTGTGGGACTTTGCATGGCCGCCTCGCGCCATTTCCGAGCGCTTTATGCGGCGGCCTCGGACCCCGGCGGTGTGGCCAAGGGTATGGCCAGCTTGCGCCCGCCAGTGTTTGGCCCGCGCCGCGACCGCATGCAGCGGCAGGCGCAAAACTGGGGCGCTGCGCGGTTGGAAGAGGCGCTGACCATGATCATAGATACGGATCTGGCCTTGCGCTCTGCTGGCCAGACCGCACCACCCATGGCGGTGCTCGAACGCACACTCATCCGTCTGTCGATGATGCCACGGGGCTAGGGTTCCGGCTTATCCACTTGCGCAAACATGGCCAGCACGTCGGCCTCTGTCATCGCCTCGGTCTTTTGGGCAAAGCTGTAGCCCTCCGGCTTCAGATCGATGAAAAGCTCTTCCTTTAGATGCATGTCGCTTTGATCGCTGAGCGTGCCAAACCCCAGATGCAGATCACCTTCATGGGGCCCCGGTGCCGTGACCCGGTAGAACAGACTAGAACCGCATGTTTTGCAAAAACAGCGTTCGGCCCAGTCGGATGACCGATAGGATGCGATGCTCTCTTCGCCGTCAAACCGCACCTGATCTTTGGTCAGATGTAGCGCGAGGTAAATCCCACCTGACGCTTTGCGGCACATCCCGCAGTGGCAGGCGCCGACCTTTTGTGGCGCGTTTTCGATTTCAAACGTGACAGCGCCGCAAAGGCATGATCCGGTTCTGTTCATGCAGGTCTCCCTTTTTGATGTCTATCGCACGAGCGGCTGACACAAGTTGTCATGATCGCTCGCTTGCCATTCTGAGGTGAAAGGGACAGCATCATGTGAGATCTTCTAAGAGTCAGGCGTATGATGAAATTGATCGGTAGCAAAAGATCCCGCGCGTTTCGCGCATTGTGGATGCTGGAAGAATTGGGTCTGGGCTACGACCATGACCCAAGTCCGCCTCACGGGCCGGAGGTGATAAAAGTCAATCCATCCGGCAAGATCCCCGCGCTGTTGGTGGATGGATCGGTGATTACCGACTCCACGGCCATTCTGACCTATCTCTCTGACGTGCACGGCCGATTCACGCAGCCTGCGGGCAGCGTTGCGCGCGCGCGTCAGGACGCGGTGACTGGCGCCATTCTGGATGAGGTGGAAGGGGCGCTTTGGACTGCCTCGAAACACAGCTATGTTCTGCCGAAAGACAAATGCGTTGCGGATGTTGTGGACACCACGAAATGGGAATACGAGCGATCGATTGCGCGGCTCGGGGATGTCCTGGAAGGCCCGTTTCTGATGGGTGAAGACATGTCGGTGCCGGACTTCATTTTGGTGCATTGTTTGGGCTGGGCCAAGATCGCGGGCTTTCCGGACCCGGGCGAAAAAATGATGGCTTACTTAAATTATGCCCGCGCGCGAGACGGCTACAAACGCGCGGCCGCTTTGCCCTGACCGCCCATGGGTGATCCTGTCTGCCCTTTGTGTGACCGGCCGATTCCGCCGGATGCGCGACAAAGCCTTCACCATCTTGTTCCAAAGCTGAAGGGCGGCAAGGGTGGACCGGTCGTGCGGCTTCATCAGATCTGCCACAACGAAATCCACGCGACGCTGACCGAAGCAGAGCTGGCGCGTGATTTTTGCACGGTCGAGGCGCTACGCGATCATCCGCGACTAGCCAAATTCATAAAGTGGGTGGCCAAACGCCCGCCAGGCTTTCATTCCAAAACTCCGGGCCCAAGGCGCAAACGCTGAAGGCGCCGGGAGGCTCAGGTCTACAGAGGGTCAATCAAAGCCGCGCCTCTGGCCCGGTTGGAATTGACGGCCTTGTCGACCCGCCAGAACTGCAACGCATCTTCAGGTGCTGCGCGCATCAGGGTCGCCGCGCCATAGCCAGCCTCTCCAAGCCAGAGCGGCCAGTCCTTGTCGCTCAGGATAACCGGCATTCGGTGGTGGATCGCGCTCATGGTCGTGTTCGCTGACGTGGTGACGATCGCGCAGGTTTTGATCGGCGCATCGTCCTTGTCCCAGCTTTGCCAGACTCCGGCAAAAGCCAACACTTCGCCCTCCTGCGGTGAGATGTACCAAGGCAACCGGTTGCCATCCGGGTCCTTGGTCCATTCGTAAAACCCCGTCGCAGGAATCAGGCACCGCCGCGCGCGAGCCGCCGTTTTGAACGCCGGTTTTTTTGCGATCGTCTCGGAACGCGCGTTTATCAGCAACGGCCCGTCCGACGGTGTTTTGTACCAGTGGGGCAAAAACCCCCAGCGGAAGGATTGCAGCGCGCGGTCGCCCTCTTCGGACGTCACTACATGCACCGAATTCGTGGGGCAGATGTTGAAATTTGGGACATCGGGAAGATCGTTGGCAGGGCGCGCCGCAAAGAGTTGCGCCATGGCATCAGAGGGTAGGGTGACGGCGAACCGACCGCACATGGCCTACCTCATCACGGACGAGTAAAGCAGCATCCCCCACGGGGCGAGCTGGGCTTCGATCTTGGACCATGTTGCGCCAAAGCTGATCGGATCCTGGCCCGTGGCGGCGGCGATCTCTGTAAGGGAGCGCCGCCCGTCGATGGCCGCGATCAGGGGTGCTGCCGCGCTGGGCAGATCCACCGTTCCTGTCAGTCCGTCAGAGCCGAGATTTACTTTCTGACCCTGATGGACTGCCTTTCCCAGCGGCCCCGCCTGAATACCTTTGAGATGGGGCACAAGCGCGCGATTTCCGCCTTTGGCCGGGCGTACCTCTTTAGGGGACGCATAGCCTGTATGAGTGCGGATCGTGCCAATGAGGCGTTCTGCCGTTGCCATGGCGTCCGCGTCACTCATACTGTCAGGCGGTGTGATCCAACGGCTCAGGTCGTAAAGCGCGGGCACTGTGAACCCGCTGAAATTCCACCTAGTGCGCGACAGGGTATCCAGCAGGTCCGGCACGTCATATGCGCGGTCCTGCGAATGGAGCAGCAAGTCGTAAAAGCCTGCCTGGCCGTTCTTGTGATCATTGAGGTTGCGGTTTGACTTGAACGGATGCCCGTCGGGCAGTTTTTCAAAGAGTTTTTGGGCCGCCTTCAATTTTTCTTTGGGGGAGGACGAGCCGTACAGAGCACCAAAGGCGTCTTGCAACGGATAAACACCCGACCGGCCATAAGGTGCATAGACCATGAAACCCATGCCGCCATCGGGGGCCACTGCCTCCCTCAATGCGGAAAAGCCTGCGTCAGGGTCGGGCAGATGGTGGAGCACACCGCAGCAATCGATGTAGTCAAACGGGCCGTATTCCGGCGCAACCAACAGGCTGTCTGTGATAAATCGGATGTTCTGCAACCCGCGCATCTTCGCGCGCGCCTCTGCAATTTCACGGGAGGCTTTGGACAGGTCGATATAAGTCGCCTCGTAGGGCTTGCCATATTGCGTCAGAAGCGCGGTCAGCTGAATAAGTCCATCACCTGTGCCGCCGCCCGCCGCCAGAATGCGCAGGGGTTGTCGCCAGTCCCGCGCGCCGCCGAAGAGATAATGATCAATCTCCTGCGGCAGCGAGGGCGAGCCGGTGATCAGCCGCTTCTTTTCATCCTTGGGGTCGCGTTCGGGGTAGGGGAATGCCTCGTACTGATCTTTGACTTTGCTCATGACCGCCCCTGACCTGTGCATGTTTACGCGGTTTTGGCAAATCGCTATGGATCAGGCAAGACTGGAGGCGCCCGATGACCCGACCCACCAAGATTGTCATCCCTTACTACACTGGCTCTGGACATACCCGTGTTTTGGCCAAAGCCATTGCAGAAGGGGCTGGTAGGGCCCGTCTGATAGATATTGAGGATGTGTCGGAGGACGATTGGGACGCAATGGACGAGGCAGACGCGATCATCTTCGGCGCACCCACCTATATGGGGTCCTCTGCGGCGCGCTATGATGCGTTTTTGGAAGATGCGTCCGTCCGTTGGCCAGATCAGACCTGGGGCGACAAGATCGCGGCGGGATTCACGGTGGCGACCTATCCATCGGGGGATAAGTTTTCGACGCTGATGCGATTTTGCGTGTATGCCGCGCAGATGGGCATGATCTGGGTCGGACAAAAGGAAATTGGCGCGCCCGTTCATCCGGATCGCGGGGCGATGAATTCCCAAGGCAGTTGGCTGGGCCTCATGGCCATGTCCTCGCGCGACAAGGTGCAGTTGGTGGAGGAAAGCGATCTCGCCACGGCGCGCGCGTTTGGTGCGCGGATCGCAATGGCTGCCGCCAGGTGGCATCCGTGAGCGGACCTGACGTTGATGTTCTGATCGTGGGGGCCGGTTTTTCCGGCATCTTCGCGTTGCAGCGCTTGCGTCAGATGGGTTTTTCCGTGCGGGTAATAGAACGGGGCAGCGATGTGGGCGGCACGTGGTTCTGGAACCGCTATCCCGGGGCGCGTTGCGATGTGCAAAGCCTGTCCTACTCCTATTCCTTCGATGCGGCGCTGGAGCAGGAATGGCGTTGGCCTCACCGCTATGCCTATCAGGCCGATATCCTGCGATATGCCACCCATGTAGTGGACCGATTTGATCTGCGCCGCGACATGGTTTTCGATACATCTGTGACTGCAGCGCGGTATGATCCGGAAACCTGTATTTGGACGGTAAAAACAGATCCGGGCAAACCGGTCACTGCGCGGTTCATCATCCTTGCCACGGGTTGCCTGTCGCAACCCAACTGGCCGCAGTTTGAAGGGCAGGACGACTTCGAAGGGCGGCTTTACCACACGGCGTACTGGCCGCATGAAGATGTCGATTTCAGCGGCCAGCGCGTAGGTGTGATCGGCACCGGTGCCTCTGGCGTTCAGACTATTCCCAAAGTGGCCAAACACGCTGCGCATCTGACTGTCTTCCAGCGGACCGCTAATTTCGCCATCCCTGCCCGAAACACGCCCATGCCAAAGGCGCATGAGGCCGATATCAAATCCCGCTATCCGGAACTGCGCGCGACCGCCCGTGCATCGCTGTCGGCGGATTTTTGGGAAGGTGACGTGGTGGCGATGGTCGATCTTTCCCCCGAGCAGCAGCAGGCGCGGTTGGAAGACATGTGGGCGCAAGGCGGCTTTGCCATCCAGTACGGTTTCTCGGATCTGCTGACTGATGCCGTGTCGAACGCTGTCGCGGCCGAATTCGTGCGCGGTAAAATTCGGGAGGCCGTGCAAGACCCTGAAACAGCAGAGATGCTTTGCGCTCAGGATCATCCTTTGGGTACGAAACGGCTTTGCGTCGATGACGGGTATTTTGAAACCTTCAACCGCGACAACGTCAGCCTTGTGGACATGCGTGCCAGTCCTATCGAACGGGTCACGAAGGACGGGATTCTCGCTGGCGGCATTCATCACCCGCTGGACAGCCTGATCTTCGCGACCGGGTTTGACGCGTTCACCGGATCGGTAGGCAAGATCGACATACAGGGCCTTTCAGACCGGCGGCTGTCCGCGCTTTGGCAGAAAAGCGCGGACAGCTACTTGGGCCTGGCCGTTGCCGGTTTTCCAAACCTTTTCACCGTGACGGGTCCGGGCAGCCCATCGGTTTTCACCAACATGATGGTGGCGATTGAACAGCATGTAGTCTGGATTGCGGACTGTCTGCGCCATATGCGAGAGGAAGGGCATTGCGAAATTTCCGTGGATCCGCAGGCGCAGGCGCGGTGGTGCAGGCGGGTGCAAAAGCTGGCTTCGCGCACGCTCTATGGACAGGCGAAGTCGTGGTACAAGGGTGCCAACATCGCAGGGAAGTCGGAGACTTTCTTGGCTTATGTGGGCGGGCAGGGACCGTACACGGAAATCTGTGATCGGGTTGCTGCGCAAGGATATGACGGGTTCTTACTGCTCTAGGGACCGCAACTTGCCCTTAGCGCGCGATCCATCGGATGCGGCCATCAGGCCGGCAAAAACGATTGGCAAAAGGTGTGTCATAGATGATTTCGGACGGCGCGCCGCGCCATGATGCGCATGGGTTTGGCTGTGCGTCAAAACCTTCCCGCTTGACCGCGCCGGGGTAGCGGGGCATCACCCTTCCCATGTTGATCCTCAAGATTTTTCGCCAAGAAGAATGGCGGGCGTTCAGGCAGAACGGGGTGACTCAAGGCGCGCCTATTGATCTGACGGACGGGTTCATTCATTTCTCAACCCCCGAGCAGGCTGCGGAAACAGCGGCGCTGCATTTTGCAGGGCAACAGGGTCTGATGCTTGCGGCGGTGGATACGGACACTCTGGGAGATGCGCTCAAATGGGAGGTGTCGCGTGGCGGGGCGAAGTTCCCGCACCTCTTCCGAGAGCTAAGGCTGCAAGATCTGGAGCGGGTGGAGCCTTTGCCCCTGGTTGCCGGGCGGCACAGGTTTCCCGAGGACCTCATGGGCCACGTCGATCCCTCGCGCGTTCAGTTTGACCTGTTCAAAGCGCTCGACCGTGACCACCCCATTGAGATGCTCAATCTTGTGCGGTTGCGTGAGATGGCTGACTATCCGGAAGGGCATCCGCTGGTCGGGCAGCGCGTAACAGGCGAAGAGGCCTACCGCAATTACGGGGCTGGTGCTGCCTCGATTGTGGAGAGGATCGGGGCAAGCATAATCTGGCGGGGGGCGTTCGAAACCACGCTGATCGGCCCCGCGGGGGAAGTGTGGGACCACGCCTTTATCGCTCGATATCCGACCGCGCACGCGTTTCTGGAAATGATCAGCGACCCGGCTTACGCGCAGGCCGTTTTGCATCGACAGGCGGCCGTTGAAACCTCTCGTTTGATCCGCTGCAAACCTTCCGAACCGGGGGCGACTTTCGGATGAGTTGGCTGGAACAGGCAGGCTTGCCCATACTGCGCATGTTTGATCCCGAGCGCGCCCATGGCCTCGCCCTCAAAGCGCTCAATACCGGGCTTGCCCCGATGCCGGGGCCGGTGACATCCGTTCGGCTCAGGACCCAACTGGCCGGACTAACTTTGCCCAATCCAATCGGGCTTGCGGCAGGGTTTGACAAAAACGCCGAAGCCTTGGGAGCCTTGTCACGCGCTGGGTTTGGCTTTCTGGAGGTAGGCGCCATCACGCCGCGTCCGCAGGAGGGCAATCCAAAGCCGCGTCTCTTCCGCCTGTCAGAGGATCGCGCTGTTATCAACCGGTTCGGGTTCAACAACGATGGGATGGAGGCGGCCGCCAAGCGGCTGTCGCAGAGGCCGAAAACCGTCGTGATCGGCCTTAATCTGGGGGCCAACAAGGACAGCGACGACCGGGCGGAAGACTTTGCCCGCGTGCTCACCCATTGTGGTGAGCATCTTGATTTTGCCACGGTGAATGTCTCAAGCCCCAATACCGAAAAGCTGCGCGACTTGCAGGGGGCAGAGGCGTTGGCGAAACTGTTGGACGGTGTGATGGCCGCGCGCGCAGCACTTGACCGACCGATCCCAATTTTTCTGAAAATCGCGCCAGATCTGACCGATGAGGAAATCAATGAAATCGCCGATGTCGCAACCCGCGCCGGTTTGCACGCAATCATCGCTACCAACACCACGCTGTCCCGAGAAGGTTTGCGCAACAGGTACAGGGATGAAAAAGGCGGGTTGTCGGGCCAGCCCCTGATGCAGAAATCCACCCGTGTGCTGGCGCGTCTTGCATTGGAGACAAGAGGTGAAATACCGCTTGTTGGTGTTGGTGGGGTCAGCACCGCGCAGGATGCATTGACGAAAATCCGCGCGGGCGCCAGCGCTGTGCAACTTTACTCTGCCATGGTTTATGAAGGCATATCGCTTGCCCCGCGCATTGCCCGCGGTCTTGACCGGCTCCTGGATGAGGCGGGTTTTGCCAATGTTGCTGACGCTGTAGGTGTGGATGCACATATTTGGGCGGAATAGCCCAAGTCGCGCAAAGGGCACGCCGCGCCTCTTGAAGCGCGTGGTGCGTCGCGCCTAAATCACCGGAATCGAGGAGGGTGCATGGAACAGGCGGCGCAACGAGGATGGATTGACGCGATCATTGTCGATCTCTTTCGGCAGATGCGTTGGTCTTTTGTGCCGCCGCTTATGGTCTATTTCGCCTTCGGCTTTACAGGTCTCACGGCCATCGTGGGCACGTTTTTTGTCAAGGAATACCTCGATCTTTCGGCGGCCTATCTGGCTGGGCTGGCTTTTTGGGCGGGCATTCCTTGGGCGCTGAAGATGCCGTTGGGCCATCTGGTGGACATCATCTGGCGCTGGAAATGGCTGCTGGTTTGGTTGGGTGCGGCGCTCGTCGCGCTGAGCGTGGGGATCATGTATCTGGTGCTTGCCGCGCCAGACATCATGACCCCGATCATGCCATTGGCCAGTTGGTACGTGGCGAGCACGATCATCGCGCCTTGCGGATTGGTCATTCAGGATGCAGTTGCAGATGCCATGTCCGTGGAAGCTGTGCCCAAGGTCGATGGCGACGGCCAGCCAATCCCTGAGGCGCAGGAAAAAGCAATGCATGTCACCATGCAGATGTTGGGGCGTTTCGCACTGATTACCGGAACGCTGGCTGTCGCGCTTCTCAACATCGTGATGTTTTCAGGTATTGAGGATCTCACCCAGTCCGAGAAGGCAGAGATTTATGCCTCCATCTACCTGGCTGCGCTGGTGATCCCGGTTATCTCCGTCTCGGGCGTGGTGTTGGGTGGTTTGCAAAAGCGGGCACAACGGCGGCGGTTGATGCAGGCGGGGATGAGCGCCGAGCAAGCCTTTGAGGCCACAGAGGCGCGCCAGGAAAAGACGCAAGCGAACCCGTGGTATTTCATCGGCGGCGGGGCCTTTGTGGTTCTGACACTGATCATCGGGCTGGGGCAGGTGCCCTTTGGGCAGGAGATCATTTTTGCAGGCTCGATGGCCATCGTGCTATTCTTGATGCGGCAATTGATGCAGGCTCTGCCTCAAGCACAAGCGCGGATGCTGGTGGGCACGGCGGCGATCATTTTTGCCTTCCGTGCCACACCCCTGCCAGGGGAGGGCCTCACCTGGTTCAACATTGATGTGCTGGGATTTGATCAGCAATTCCTGTCGGTCTTGTCGCTGATCACCGCCGTGCTGACCTTGGTCGCAATGTTGCTTTTGCGCCCGGTCATGGCAAAGCGGTCCATCGTCTATGTGGTCGTGTTGCTATCGCTGGCCGCGGGTATTCTGTCGTTGCCCAATCTGGGGCTCTACTACGGGGTGCATGAATGGACGTCGGCCCGGACAGGCGGTATCGTGGATGCGCGCTTCATCGCGATCTTGGATACCGCTGTAGAAAGCCCGCTTGCGCAGATTGCGATGATCCCGATGCTGGCATGGATTGCGCGCAATGCCCCTGTCAACCTGAAGGCCACGTTCTTTGCCGTCATGGCGTCCTTCACCAACCTCGCGCTGTCGGCCAGTCGATTGGGGGAAAAATACCTCAACCAGATTTTCACGGTGACGCGGGAGGTGCGCGATGCGGACACGGGGGCCGTTCAAACGGCTGCGAATTACGCGGAACTGGGCATGTTGCTGATCACTGTTGCCGTCTTGACCGTCGGCATCCCTTTGCTTGTGGTCTGGATGGTGCAGCGCAGCCCGCTTCGCACCACCGAATGAACCCAGCCTTTTGAAAGACGTCGTTGCCTGTCGGTCCCGGCGAGGATGAAATTCACCTTGCACCTGCCGTTTTCGTCTCAATACTCGCTCTGACATGCGGCGCGTATTTTGTACCTTTCTGATCTTGCTGTCGGCTTTTGCGATGTCCGCAAAAGCCGAAAACGTGACCATATTCGCTGCCGCCAGCCTCAGGACCGCTCTCGATGAAGTTACGGAAGGCTCGGGTGCTGCTGTTTCCTATGCAGCATCTTCTACGCTTGCCCGCCAGATTGAACTTGGCGCGCCCGCCGACATCGTCATCTTGGCCAGTCCGGCGTGGATGGATCATTTGGACAATGCGGGCAGACTGGAGCGTGACAGCCGTCGGGATTTGCTGGGCAATGACCTTGTTCTGATCGCATCCTCTGACATGATGTTCATTATGCAAGCTGATCGCCCCGTCGAAGACATCATTGGCCAAGACCGCGTCGCGACCGCCTTGGTGGATGCAGTGCCCGCCGGGATCTATGCCAAGCAAGCGCTGAATTCTCTTGGCATTTGGGAGCGGCTCTACGGCCAAATCGTGCAGACTGACAACGTGCGCGCGGCCTTGCGTCTGGTCGCGCTGGGGGAAGTGCCGTTTGGTATCGTTTACGCCTCTGATGTCATGGCAGAGCCGCGCGTACAGGTCGTTCACCGCTTTGCCGCCGCGCGCCACGATCCGATCGTCTATCCCATAGCGTTGGTCTCCGGGTCTGACCGGCCTGCCGCGCGTGCACTGGTGGAACACATCCAAAGCGACAGAGCGGCCGCGATCTTCGAAAAACATGGGTTTCAGCGATTGGGGTCCGCGCAATGATGGGCTGGCTTGGGCCGGCGGAATGGGAAGCCGTGGCGCTTTCGTTCAAGGTCTCTGTCTGGGCGACAGTGCTCAGCCTGCCTTTGGGCGTATTCACGGCCTATGCATTGGCCCGCTGGCAATTTCCCGGCAAACAAATTGTCAATGGGTTGGTGCATCTGCCGCTGGTTCTGCCACCAGTGGTGACGGGGTATTTGTTGCTGCTGGCCTTTGGGTCCAGCACAGTGCTGGGCGGTTTCATGGAAAGCATCGGCCTGCCGCTTGCCTTTCGCTGGACCGGTGCTGCATTGGCGGCCGCCGTGATGGCCTTCCCTCTCATGGTCCGCGCGATCCGCCTATCGATTGAGGCGGTGGATCCCGGGCTGGAAGAGGCTGCCGCAACCTTGGGTGCCTCGCGCCCATGGGTCTTCATGACCATCACATTGCCCCTTATACTGCCGGGCGTTCTTGCGGGCAGCGTTCTGGCTTTCGCAAAAGCCATGGGCGAATTTGGCGCGACGATCACTTTCGTGGCAAACATTCCGGGCCGGACCCAAACCTTGCCGTCTGCCGTTTATGCCTTCCTTCAAGTGCCGGGCGGTGAAAGCGCGGCAGGCCGACTGGTGATCGTCGCCATCATCATCGCCATGGGCGCGCTGGTTCTGTCTGAGTGGCTTGCGCGCCGCGTAGCCAAACGGGTGGGTGGGACATGACGCTGTCGGTCAGACTTACGCATTGTTATCCGGGTTTCGACCTTGATCTCGGCTTCGATGCGCCATCCGGTATCACGGTCCTCTTTGGTCCGTCCGGATCCGGAAAAACCAGCGTGATGCGGGCTGTCGCCGGGCTTTTTCAGCCTGATTCTGCGCAGATCACGTTGGGGAACGACGTCCTGACCAACGTGCCGCCCCACAAGCGCCGCGTCGGCTATATCTTTCAGGATGCCCGCCTTTTCCCCCACAAGACCGTGCGCCAGAATCTGACCTATGGTGCACGGTTCGCGCCTGCGGGGGATGGTCCCTCGGAGGCGCGCATCATCGAGATACTGGGCCTTGGCCATCTCCTAGACCGCCGCCCTGCCAACCTTTCGGGCGGGGAAACGCAGCGCGTTGCGATTGGCCGTGCGCTCCTCGCCCGCCCGCGCCTAATCCTTGCCGATGAACCGTTGGCGTCCCTCGATGAGGCCCGCAAATCGGAAATCCTGCCTTATTTTGAGCGTCTTGCGTCGGAGGTAGACACACCGATCCTTTACGTGACCCATTCGGTGACTGAACTGGCGCGACTGGCCTCTTATGTCGTGGTGCTTGAGATGGGTCGCGTCCTGCGCGCTGGCCCTGTCAGCGAGGTTCTCAGCGACCCTGACGGTCTTGGTGAAAGCATTCGCGCCATGGGGTCCCTTTTGCATGCCAAGATCGCGCGCCACCATGATGACGGGCTCACGGAACTTGAGGTCGGTGGCAATCCGCTGTTCCTGTCTCGTCTGGATCGTGCGGCGGGAGAGATCGTTCGCCTGCGCGTGGCCGCCCATGACGTGATCCTGTCACGCACGCGGCCCTCTGGCCTGTCCGCGCTGAACATCCTGCCCGGCAAGGTTCTGTCAGTCCGTCCCCGGGAAGGTGCAGGCACACTTGTGTCCCTCGACACGCCCGCCGGACAATGCCTTGCCCGCATCACGGGCCGGTCGTCGCAGGCACTTCAGCTTGCCCCCGGAGTGGATTGTTTCGCCATCATCAAGACCGTTTCCATAGCACCGGACGACATTGGCGGCGTCTTGCAGGGCTGACAGGTAACTCTTGACGCAAGCAGGGTCCTTGACCCAGACTGATTGCATGAACCAAGCGACAGCGGTCGCGGTTCACGGCAGTCCTCAGGCAGAACCCGTTTCACGGTGCACCCCCGTTTTGTCGAGCAGCACTTTAGCTGTTTGAACAAAAAAGGAGGAACATCATGCGGGTCTTTACGGTTCTCGGACCATCGCAATCCGGTAAATCCACACTCATCCAAGGGCTGGCAGGGTTGGAACCTCAGCGCCCGACCGCGCTGAACATGCAAGATGCGGCAACCATCACGCAGTTCAGCTTCATGGGTGATGACTGGTGCGCCATTGATATTGCGGGCGGGGCTGAAAACCTGTCCACCGCCGGACCCGCTCTTGCGGCCAGTGATGCAGCGGTCCTATGCGTGGGGGCCGATCCAGAGGGGGCGGTGCTCGCTGCCCCTTATTTCAGGCTAATCGAAGAAGCAGGGATCCCCTGCTTTCTTTTTGTGAACCGTGTGGATGTGGCTCAGGGCCGCATGAGCGAAGTGATCGCAGCGCTACAGGTCTATTGCCGTCACGGGATCGCGCTCCGGCAAGTGCCCATCCGAGAAGGCGGACAGATCGTAGGCGCGGTCGATCTGATCTCGGAACGTGCCTGGGCCTATCAGGAAGGCAAGCCGTCAGCCCTGATTGAATTGCCCGAGAGCGCGGTCGGGCGTGAACAAGAGGCGCGCACTGACCTTCTGGAAACGCTCGCCGATTTTGATGATGCGTTGCTCGAACAGTTGATTGAGGATCAACAGCCGCTGACAGAGGATGTCTACCAGACCGCGACAACGGTGCTGCAACAACATGAATTGGTGCCCGCCCTGCTGGGTTCTGCCGAGCATCGCAATGGCATGTTGCGCCTGATGAAATCGTTGCGCCATGAAGCGCCAGGTGTGGATGTCGCGCGGGAAAGGTTGGCCCGCGCGGATGCGTTGGCCGTGGCATGCATGGGCGATCATGTAAAACATCTCGGCAAAACCGTGCTGTTGCGTGCCATGGGCGACGGCGTGGGGCAAGGCAATGCGCTGGGTGGCGCGTCATTGGGCACTGTCACCGGGCTTGATGCCAAGACACCCACGCCCGATCTTGCGCCCGGTTGGATCGGGCTGGCGCTCAAAAGCGATCACCTGCATGTGGGGCGTTGCTACGACACAGAGGTTGGTCATGAATTGCCGGATTGGGCCGCCGCCCATCTTGGAACATACGCTCGCGTCATTACGCCGGGGCGGGATCGGGACGAGGCGCGCCTTTCCAATGCGCTGGACCGGTTGTCAGAGATTGATCCCGGCCTCAGTGTTGCCCCCGATCCGCAATCGGGTCATGCCGTCCTGTCCACACAAGGCCCGCAGCATTTCCGTCGCGTGATCGGAAAACTGTCGGACAGCTTCGCTGTTGAGGTCGAAGAACACCCCGTGCCGCCTGCCTATCGCGAGACTGTTAAGCGTTCCGCGTCTCATCGATATCGCCATCGCAAACAGTCGGGTGGTGCAGGGCAATTTGCCGATGTGGCCATCGAACTGCGGCCCATGGCACGTGGAACCGGAGAGAGCTTCGACGAGGTGATCAAGGGCGGTGCGGTACCACGCAACTACATCCCTGCGGTGGAATCCGGTGTGCGTGAGGCGCTTTTGGAAGGGCCGCATGGGTTCCCCGTTGTAGACGTGGCCGTGACACTGACGGACGGCAAACACCACGCCGTTGACAGTTCGGATTTTGCCTTCCGCATGGCCGGCAAAGCCGCGATGAAAGAGGCGATCGCCGAGACCGGCGCGCAGCTTCTGGAACCCATCGCCAAAGTTCGGATCCATGTGCCGTCCGTCTATGCGGGTGGGTTGGTGCCAACGGTGTCTGGCCTCAAGGGTCAGGTGTTGGGCTTCGAAGGCCATCCCACGGCAGCGGGCTGGGACGTGTTCCGCGCCATGCTGCCGATGACGGCTTTGGATGATCTGTCCACGGCGCTCGCCAGTTCAGCGCGCGGCACCGGCTGGTTCAACGCGGAGTTCGATCACTATACCGAGGCGCGGGTGGAGGATTTGGAGAAAGCGTGATCCGGGGCTCCGCTCCAGCCTGCGGCTTCCCCGGGTTATTTTCAGCCGGAACAAGCAACCCTGTGTTTCTTCAGGCTGAAAATATCCCCGCCGGAGGCATTACACCTTGAGAAGATGCAGGGCTTCGCTGAGGTCAATCGCGCCATCGTAGAGCGCGCGACCGGAGATCGCACCATTGAGGGCCGCGCCGCAATCCTTGAGGGCTTGCAGGTCCGCCATGCTCGAGACGCCTCCCGAGGCGATAACGGGTATTGAGACAGCACGCGCGAGCGCCGCAGTGGCCTCCACATTCGGGCCCTGCATGGCACCGTCACGATTGATGTCGGTGTAGATGATCGCGGCGACGCCCGCATCCTCAAAGGATCGGGCAAGGTCGGTCGCGTCTACATCCGTGTCTTCCGCCCAACCGTGCGTGGCGACGCGACCGCCGCGGGCGTCGATACCCACGGCAACCTGACCAGGGAAAGCCGCAGCGGCTTCGCGCACCAGATCGGGGTATTCAACTGCCACGGTGCCGAGGATCACGCGCGCAAGGCCCTTGGACAGCCAACGCTCAATCGTGGCCATGTCGCGGATGCC
>CAYMEC010000037.1:0-34021 GCA_964389425.1 uncultured Roseovarius sp. | reverse complement strand
TGACGATGACATCATTTTTGGCGACGCCACAGCGCGTAGCAAAAACGAAAAGTTCGCCGACACATTCGTGTTCGACTTGGATGACGGCTCTGACGTCATTGTCGGGTTCGACAACGGCGACGGCGGGATCTTTGACACAATCGTGCTGGTCGGTGAAACCGGCGACGAAGACTTCGAACTGAGCGCCAAGGGAAAGAGCACGGTGATTTCCTTTGGCGACACGGAAATCTTGCTCAGGGGCGTGAAGCTGGAAGACTTCGATCCAAGCACAATCGTGATCGTTGATGAGTTTGACTTCGGTTAACGCCTAAAAATTGCTCGCAAAACAAGGCGGCTTGGGATCAAGCCGCCTTTTTCATATGCAAATCCTTGTGTTTTGGAACTCAACCGGCCCTTTGTACTCCATGGTGGCCGGGTTCGGGACTTGCAAAGGAAAGCCGTGGATCGGGTATCGCCGCGAAAATGAGACAGATAGATCATGGAATTTGTCGCGAGTACGCCAGTCATCTTCGGGCTCATCGCGTTTTTGATGCTGAAGGGCCCTTATCGGGGGCTTTTGCCTTTCGCGATCATGCTGCCTTTTGGGATGATGGCTGCAATCAACCTTCCAACTGTCGGCGGCATGTCGCTGCTGGCAATAGACGTGGCATTTTTTGTCATGCTCATGCTCGTGCTTTTGCGACGAGACGTCGGCAAGGACATCATGACCTTGATGGCGCCAGGGTCAATGGCGCTCACTTTGCTTTTGCTCTTGGGATACGCCGTATTGTCCGCTTTGTTTTTCCCGCGGATCTTTGCTGGAGCAACGGAGGTCTTTAGCCTGAGCCGGTCGGCCAACGAAAACGGTATCTCGATGGTTCCGCTCAAACCCACAAATTCAAACCTGTCACAGCTGTTTAGGATGTGCCTACAGCTAGGCACATTCATGATCGTGGCCATTCTGATCTACCGCCGTCCCAATGCGGATTACCTTCTCAAGGTCATAAAATGGGTCACAGGCGTGCACGTCAGCCTAGGCGTCATCGACATTCTCACGAATGGGGCCGGGATTGCATGGATTCTCGAGCCAATCCGAACAGCAAACTACGCGCTAACACTTGGGCAGGAAATGGCAGGCATCCGACGCATGATCGGCGGTTTTCCTGAGGCGTCGTCTTTTGGATATTTTTCATTGGGCTTGTTTGGGTTCTGGCTGAGCTACTTTTTATCGGCACGCAGCGCGAATGACCGGAGTGCAGATATCTGGCTGGCCCTTTCCGCGTTTGTCCTGCTGCGCTCCACATCGTCATCTGCCTATGTCGGAGCCGCAGCTTTTATTTTCATCTTCGCTCTATTGCAGTTCCGCAAAACGTCGATACGTGGGCCGGTTCTCAGCATACTCCTTGTGCTGGCCGGCCTTGTACCGCTGCTCATAGCCTCAACTTACGTTTCTTATGCTCTTGTTCCAGCGGTCGAATCCTATGTTGACCGTTCGCTGCTCAACAAACTGGAAAGCAATTCAGGCATTGAACGCATGACCTGGAATATCCAGGCGTTAAAGAACCTGACGGACACATACTTCATCGGCGCCGGGCTTGGATCTTTGCGGGCCTCGAATTGGGTCGCCGTCACCTTGGGTACGCTTGGTTTGCCTGGTCTCTTGATTTACCTGGCGTTCTTCTGGCGCTTGTTCACCGCATCTCCGACGATAGGCGACGTCCGAACGCAGCATATCGTCTTCGCGCTTCAGATGGGATGTCTGGCCATGCTCATGCGATCCCTCGTGGTGCATGCCACACCGAATATGAGCATGCTGTTTTTCTTAATGGCGGGATCTGTCGCAGGCTTGTGTGCCCTGAAAGTTCCGGTCACGCACGGCGTTCTTCCAATCTTTCGATCTCGTCGGACGATCTAACGCAGCACAGCACAGATGCAGGTGGGCAAACATGTATGATCGATACGCGCTGCAACAGTCAAAGGGGCTTTGTGAAAGACCCTTGCGTAGGTGCGCAGCGTTCGGACTTGAAACGAAATCGATGCGTCCAATGCCAAGTTGGCACCGATGATCGGCAGCGTGTGACCCATGGTAGAACACGGCAATAAAAACCTGACACAACGCGCGACGACCAGCTCAATCTGGATGATGGCCGCGCGTTTGACCGTTCGGTTTTCCGATTTGCTGCTGTTGATGCTGCTGACCCGCATTCTGTCGCCCGAAGACTTCGGCCTGGTCGCCATTGCAACATCGATCATGGCCATACTGGATCTGATCACCGATCTGCCTATCGTGACGCCACTCGTTCGGCTAGAGGCGCCCGAAAAACGGCACATGGATACAGCCTTCGCTCTGAGCTTGCTGCGTGCACTTGCCATCTTTGCAATGATCTGGGCGCTGTCCGGATCGCTGGCCGCCTTTTACGGCGACGAACGCCTTGTCAATCTGCTTCTAGCGCTGGCGGCGGGGTCTGCCGCCTACGGGCTGCGCAGTCCCCGGCTTGCGATCCTGTTCAAAAGACTGCAGTTCAGACAATCCTTCATGATCGAGGTCGGCGGAAAACTAGTTGGTGTGATGGTCGCCGCCGCTATTGCGATTTCCACACAGGCTTACTGGGCTCTGGTCGTCTCTCCTATCGTGTCGCGCGTTGTCAGCAGTGGATTGTCCTACGTTCATGCGCCTTATCGGCCCGGCGTGTCTTTGAGCGAATGGCGCATGTTTTGGGATTTTCTGGGATGGATGTTTCCAGCGCAAATTGTTGTCGCCGTTTCTTGGCAATTTGATCGTCTCTTTCTTGGCCGTGTCATTCCAATCGATCTGCTCGGTTTTTACGGCATAGCCAGCAACGTCACGAGCATCTTGGAGCAAACGGTCCGCCGCGCCGTCAATGCGCCACTGACATCCGGTTTCGTCCTAATTGGACAAGACTATGATCGTTTGCGACGGGGGTACCTATTGGCAGATCACGCGATCTTTGCCCTCGGCGCACCTGTTTACATGATCACTTTTTTCTGGGCTGACACCTTGGTCCGGCTGGCCTTCGGAGAAGACTGGCTAACAGTAGCGCCATTTCTGGCGGGTCTTGCCTTAGCTCGTGTTCCGGCTTTATTGCGCGTCCCCTTCCGTCCGCTGGCAATGGCGGTGGGAAACACTTGGCTGATTTTCCAACTTGCAGTCATCTCGATCTCGATCCGAATACCCGTTGTTGCTCTGGGGTACCTGTTTGGTGGCGTGCCGGGCGTCATCATTGGCATCGGCTTGGGCAATGTGTTTGATGCAGCTGCCGCGATGTATCTGGTTCGACGATTGATCGCTCTTGATTGGCGCGCGCAGATCACCCCTGTTGTCCGAACCGCAGTTATGATGGTTCCCCTAATTGCGTTTTGCGGGGTGTTGGGCGCAATAATGGAAAAAATGCCCACGGATTTAAACCTTTTGCTGATGTTTGTCGCAGCATGTTTGGGAAGTTTGGCTATTTATGCAGCGACAGTGTTCATTTCGTGGTCCGCAAGTGGACGTCCTGACGGTATTGAGTCGCGTCTTCATGCAAAACTGAAGACACTGTGGGCAAGACTGGCCAAGTGACAACCAAGGTTCGCACGTTCTCATGACCATGCAGACTGACACCATTTCTTTTGACGAACTGACAGCCAAACAGAAAGCTGTCATGCCAAATCTTTTCATCATCGGGGCGGCAAAGTGCGGGACAACCTCACTGCATGCTTATCTCAGCGCGCATCCGGACATCACAGGATCGAGCCAGAAAGAGCCATCGTTTTTCGTTGACCAAAAAGAGCTTGAACGAGAACTTCTGATGGAAAGCACGCGGCCGGAATCCTATGACCTGGATGCGTATCTCGCGCTATTTGATCATGGCCCGACTGCGAAGTACCGGATGGAGGCGTCGCCCACCTATTCCAGCCATCCGACTTATACCGGGGTAGCTCAACGAATCGCCGCAGCTTCGCCCGATGCGCATATCATTTACATGATCCGCAACCCGGTCGAGCGTTCGATCAGCAAGTATTGGCAGGACCGCAAGACACTGCGGCAGACACGCCCGGCAAATGAAGTTCTTTTAGAAGCAGACAACGTCTACACCCACTCCAGCGATTACAAGATGCAGCTTGATATCTACAAAGGACTTTTCAAGAACATTCACGTGATCCTCGCGGAAGACTTGCGTAAAGAACCTCAAAAGGTCCTGAATGACATTTACCACCGCTTGGGCCTGCCCAAACACGTCTACAATCCCGAAGACCTGCGGGAACGCAACACGACACCCGCCACCACCCGCGTTGCACGCCACGCGTTGGTGACCCGGCTGAGGGATACCCAGACGTGGAACAAGGTACGCGCCCGTGCGCCCAAACCGCTGCTTCAACTGGCGCGAAAACTGACCGTAAAAGACTTGCCAAGGACAATAGAAAACGAACCCGAGGTACGGCAGGTCCTGATCCAAAGATTTGCACCAAAAATGGCGGCCTTTGACGCAGCATATGGCACCGACCTACACGATCAATGGTTCGCCGGTGTTATGCAGGCCGCGCCCGAAAAAAACCTCGACGAGCCCCCTGCATCATAGCGCAAGACGCTGTGCGACATATGTCTTGATCCGTGACGGCCGATATTTGGCGGGTGCCGATAAACCAGCTTCTAGGAGGGAAGCGCGTTTGCAGTGATGTCCTGGCAACTCGACATACATCCGGATTGTGTCTTTGGTCCAACCCGGTCAGTTGCGCAATCTGATTCCACATTGATCTTCAGGCTTGGAAATCTGTCTAATTTTTAGACAAGAACTCGCATTGCAACCGTTCGCACCGCCTATTGCTGTCGTTAACCTACTCTTGAAGTGCCCAATAGTTTAGCCTCGATGCGTGGGTCTGGCTTGGCGTGCGCCAAACGCGTTGAGCTTATGAGCACGGACTTTTTTAACGACACGAGCAAGGCGCCAATTCATGCTAAAACATGCACGAACCCAGGCAAAGGAAGTGTGTTGTTTTGATCTTGCGGCCAAGTCAAGGATCGTTGCTTCAAGGCAATTCCGTTCACATGTCGTCAAAGTCGGGACGCAGTGATGCGCATTGCCACTGCCATATGTTCTGTGGGCCGACCGGAATGTCTGGCGCGGCTACTGCCTTGGATTGACCGTCAGTCCAAACAGACAAGTGAAATCGTACTTGCCGTCACACGTGACAGCGACTTGCCTGACTTGGACAGTCTGAATTTGTCCGTACCGGTGAGCGTTCTGATCTGCCAAAAAGGCCTTCCAAAACAGCGCAATCGCGCCTTGGAGGCGCTGCTGCCCCGCACTGACGCGATCTTTTTCATCGATGACGATTACATCCCGACACGTGACGCGATTGCTGGCATTGACCGTGCGCTTGAAGCCTTTCCAGAGGTCAGCGGATTTACCGGCACGCTTCTGGCTGATGGGATACATACGGGCGGAATGGATTTTGAAGCCGCGGGCGAACTGGTCACAACCTATGAGGCGCAAGACCCCAAGCCGGTTGCGACACCGATCAATCGGGACTTAGTCGGTCTTTACGGCTGCAATATGGCGTTCCGATCCTCGCAAATAGGAGATGTAAGGTTTGACGAACGTTTGCCTCTTTACGGGTGGCAAGAGGACGTTGATTTCGCAAGCCGCGTTCCGGGCGAAATGATGAAAACCGACGCTTTTGCCGGTGTCCATTGTGGCGTGCGCAACGGGCGGGAAACCAGCGGGCATCTTCTGGGATATAGCCAGATCGCAAACGCCACGTATCTGATGCGCAAAGGATCCTTGCCAGCCCGATTTGCCTTGAGGCTTATGCTTCGAAACATTTTGGCAAACCATTTAAAGGTTTTTCGGCCGGAACCGTGGATAGACCGCAAGGGCCGTGCACGCGGAAACCGCCTTGCACTGGCTGATCTGCTCAAAGGACAGGCAGATCCGGAGCGCATACTGCTCATGTTAGCAGCAAAGCAGAAATAACATGCCCGATCCGTGTCAAAACCAAGGACCCACTGATATATTTTCCCCTGCGCTGCACGGTTTCGCCGGGCGCTCGATCAAACGAGATCGCCGCACTTGTTTTCGGAATTGGACCATCTGAAATGATAACACCTATCTTGCTGTGTGGCGGTTCGGGCACGAGACTTTGGCCCTTGTCACGCAAAAGCTACCCAAAGCAGTTTTCGAACGTCCTCGGCGAACAAAGCCTGTTCCAAGCATCGGCGAACCGGTTCGTGGGCCCCGAGTTTTCAGCCCCCATCATTGTCACCGGAAATGATTTTCGATTTATCGTTACAGAACAACTGGACGAAATTGGCGTTACACCTGCGGGCATTCTGATCGAACCATCAGCGCGCAATACGGCACCCGCGGCCATTTTGGCGACCTTGTTCGCAGAGAAAACGTTCGGCTCAACCTCTGTGCTTCTGGTGCCTGCCGATCATGTTGTTCCTGATGCAGATGCATTCAAGAATGCCGTGGCTCAAGGCGCAGCGGCGGAACAGGACGGTCAGATTGTGACGTTTGGCATTGCGCCAACTCGTGCAGAGACAGGATATGGATGGCTTGAAGCCGGTCCAGACATCTCTGCCGGGGTACAAGTTCTCAACAAGTTCATCGAAAAGCCGGACAGTGCACGCGCGGAAGCGCTTTTTGAGGAAAAGAACTGCATGTGGAATTCCGGCCTGTTTCTGGCCGGGACCGAAACACTGATTACGGCGTTTGAGGCGCACGCAGCGGACATTCTGAAGACGGTTCAAGCGGCGTTTGATGCCAGACATCAAGACCTGAATTTCATCCGGTTCCCAGCCGATCTTTGGGACAAGGTGCCAGACGAGTCCGTCGATTACGCAATTATGGAAAAGGCCGAAAAGATGGCTGTCGTGCGCTTCGATGGACATTGGTCCGACCTCGGCAGTTGGGAAGCTGTTTGGCAGGAATCTGATCAAGACAGCGATGGCAATGCCGTCTCGGCCAAAACCACCGCCTTGCAATGCAAAAACTCTCTTCTCAGATCCGAGAGCGAGGAAATTGAACTTGTGGGCATTGGTCTGGAAAACATCGCTGCGGTGGCCATGCGCGATGCGGTTCTGGTCGCAAACATTTCCGACAGCCAACACGTCAAGACCGCGGTTGCAGAGCTGAAGCAGCGAAAGGTTACACAGGCGGAAACCTTTCCGGTGGATCACCGCCCGTGGGGTTGGTTTGAGACGCTCACTTTGGCGGATCGCTTTCAGGTCAAACGAATCTACGTTCATCCTGGTGCGTCTCTCAGCCTGCAAAGCCACCACCACAGGGCCGAGCACTGGATTGTCGTGGCAGGCACCGCGCGGGTCACGGTGGACGATGAGGTGAAACTGGTGACTGAAAATCAATCTGTCTACATTCCGCTCGGTGCCGTACACCGGATGGAAAATCCGGGAAAACTGCCCATGGTCCTTATCGAAGTTCAGACCGGCGCGTACCTCGGAGAAGACGACATCATTCGCTACGAAGACAAATACGAGCGCGGTCAGGGCGCAAAAGGATGAAGGGTTTGTTTGGGTTCAACGCTTTGTGAAACGAATGAATTCGGCCTCTCATGAGGCCGACTGACAATAACTGGAACGCGGCACGACGACGATGCTTATGTACGATAAAACGCCTCAGTCATTGGAAGATGACGACACCACAGACCTTCGCGCCGTATTGTCTGCGACATGGGCACGTAAGTGGTTCATTTTGCAAACAACGTTGGCTTTTGCCGCCGTATTCCTTGTTCTTGTGACGCAAGTCACACCTCAATACACCGCCCGCTCAAGCGTGATGCTTGATCCCAGATCGGTGCAGGTCTTGTCCTCGGATGAAGTCGTTTCTGAACTGACATTGAACAACCCGCTTTTGGATACAGAAGTATCCGTTCTACGTTCCAACATTCTTCTTGAAGAGGTACTTGCAGATATTGATCCCCAGTTGCGCGCCAAACTCGACCCGTTGAACACCGAACCTTCGTTCATCGGGCAGATCGCAGGTTCATTCAAGGCGACTATAGGGTCTGTTGCATCTGTCATCTCCGCCGAAGACACGGGCTCCATCTCGACAATCAGTGCAGAGGACAGAGAATTGCGCCGGCTTGTGGTCGCTCTTCGCCAAAGCCTGACAGTATGGCGCGAGGGCCAGTCTTATTTGATTTCGGTTTCCGTTGAAACGCCGGATCCCGTTCTGTCTACTGTCTTGGCCAACGCCATCACGCAGACCTATATCGACCGACAAGTCGCAGATCGACGTTTGGCGGTTCGCGGCGCAACGGATTTCTTGCAACAACGCGTGGATGCCCTGCGCAATGAAGTGGAACGCGCCGAGGCTGCCGTTGGAGACTTTCGGATCAATCAACTCGCACAATCCGGCCTTTCGCAGACAACCATTGACCAGCAGATGCTGGAGCTAAGCACGCAACTGGCCCTCGCGCGAGCCGAACAGGCCCAGGCGGAAGCCCGCTTTTCCCAGATCCAGTCGGTGATCGATGCCGATGGCTTCAACGCCGCCGCAGACGTATTGACTTCGCCTTTGGTTGTCTCGCTCCGTCAACAACTCGCTGAACTGGGTCGCGAACTGGCTGATCTCACCTTGCAACTCAGCCCTGACCACCCTGATCGTCTACGGCTTGATGCGCAAATCGAACTGACCGCGAATGAGTTGCAATTCGAAGTGCAGAAGATCGTGGCAACCATGCGCAACGACATGGACGTCGCGAGCAGTCGCACAGTCTCTTTGCAGAACAGTTTGACACAGTTGGAAAACCGCTCAGCAGACATTTCCCGCACGAGCATACAATTTCGGCAACTGGAGCGCGAAGCGGAGGCGATCCGGGAAAACTATCAGTCCATGCTCAATCGCTTAAACGAAACTCGCTCGACAGAACAATTGCAACGCGCTGATGCCAAATTGGTGGAACGTGCGGTTGTGCCCGGCGCGCCATCGTCCCCGCGCGTGATGTTGCTAACGGCATTTGGCGCAGCCTTGGGCCTTACGGTCGGACTCATCGGAGTTTTCGTGATGGCCGTCTCGAACGTCGGATTCAAAACCTCAACTCAGCTCGAAGAAGCCATCAGCATCCCAGTGATGGGTTCTCTATTCGAGGTAAATTGGCGAGGCACCATTCCCATACTTCAGGAGTTGAGATCGTCTCCTTATGGCCTTTTTGCAGAGCGGATACGCCAATTGCGAAACTCGATTGCCTTCGCCTTGGGGCGCAAATCCGACGACGCGGCTGGGATGTGCATTCTTGTAACGTCATGCACGCCAAACGAAAGTAAGACAACCACGGTCCTGACCTTTGCACAAGTCGAAGCAATTTCGAACCGGAGCTGCGTAGTGCTCGACCTCGATCTGAGACAATCTGGTTTGGCGCGGACCTTCGACTGCGAAACCCGGTCCGACCTTTCAGACGTCCTTTTGAGCGATGCACCTTTGCGCGACGCGGTGATAACACCCTATGACCTTGGGTTTGACCTGCTCACCCTTAGAGCGCCGATGCCGCAGCTCATGGATCTTGTCCCTACAGAACGGTGGGAGGCCCTGCTCACCAACCTAAAGTCCCAATACGACCTGGTTCTGATTGATACCGCACCCTATAACTCAGTTTCCGATACGCAACGTTTCGTCGAACTCGCCGATTTCGTCCTTCTTATCGTCCGACAAGGCATGACGCGACGCCGTGCCGTACGAGATACGATTCAAAAACTGAAGAAAACGGACGCACGTTACTTGGGCGCTGCAATGTCATTTGTGGACCCCAAGTCTGAAAGCGAAGCATACGGCCTGTACGGGTCCTATTGATGTCCAGTCGATCCCGTCTGGCAAGCGACAGTGCCTTAGCAGGGTAAAACTAAGCCACTGGTCGAGGGTCTGTGTAGCGTCGTACTTGGCTCCGAAGCGATACTGGGATGAATATGCGTTGAAGCGCCAGCACGATACCGGCGTGCTTTCCCACTATGGAATGAGCGCTACGAGCTGTAGGAACGGCGTCTACGCACTTTCACTTGGACGGTTGTGGCGATCCGCGCGACCAGCGATCGAAACCAATTTTGCGCAAGGTCTTTTTGTCGACTTGTGGGCCACGAAAGTTTCACGCAGAACTGCGGCGACGGAAACGGCGGATCCGTTTACCGATGCTGTCCGCAAGCAACTCAGCCAGCCGAGCGGGCTTGGGTGCAATCAAGTCCGCTCGGGCGGCGTTTGGAGAAGCAGCGGGATCATTGTTCAGCTCTTATGGAATGACCTCAGCCATGGCGCCTTTTCCTTACGTGCACAGTCTTTCTAGCGCCTGCCAGCCTGTAAGCGGCCGGTCCAGTTGAGGATCGAACTCAAAATAGCACCCACCCCCGCCAAGGCCCTGGTCAAGCGTCCGGCTGATTGGAACATCGTACAAAGAACAGAGTAACAAAGTCCCGACGCCACCGTGGCCCACGAACAGAACGTCGCCTTCGGCGCAGTGTTTCAGACATTCGCGAACCTCTTTGACAATGCGCGTTTGTGCGGCAACCGCCGTCTCCCATCCGCGAACACTGTCCTGTGGGCGCGCAAAGAACTGATCTGCAACGCGTTCAAACTCCTCCGGCGGAAGAAACCCAGTCGCGCTGCGATCATTCTCGTGCATTGCCTCGCGCACCACTAGGTTACATCCAAGCGCTTTCGCCAGGGGGCTGGCTGTTTCAATCGCCTTGGTCTCACCGCTGCTGATGACATGTCGTGTTCCCAACAGTGCACTGGAGCGAGCAAGCATATCGACCCGTTTGCGCCCGATGTCATTGAGTGACCAGTTTGGCACTGGTGTGTTGGGGTCAATCGCGACCTGCGGGTGCGAGAGGTATCTGGCAATTTGTGACATGCCTCGGTTTGACAGACTTCCCATGGGCTGGAAAGTCTGCATTCCAGGCATCCAATACCACTGCATTCAAGTAATTGCGGCGATTGTCGGCAACGTGGACCGCGGCGGCAGCATTGCACTGAGATGCTAAAGGTCGGGTTAGACGCGTTAACCAATTGACAGGCCCGTTTCGACGCGGCTTTGCCAGTAAGAAAAAAGGACTGGAAGCCCCAAAAACAAGGCATGCGCAGAGGTATGCTGGCAAAAAAGAAACCGCGTAAGTGTTTCCAGCTAGAGCAAAAAAATTGATGCGGTGGTGCCCAAGGAGAGACTCGAACTCTCACGCCCGTGAAGGCGGGGGATTTTGAATCCCCTGCGTCTACCATTCCGCCACTTGGGCACAATCGCCTATCTACACGGCACGAAGATGCGGGGCAAGCGGTGCTTGGAGGGATTTGTCGCACCCCTTGCAATGTGTAACTGCCCAGAGGCGCTGGTCCTGTGGAATTCAATTTGCTAACGGTGATCCGCGGCAAGGAGACAACACGCATGCAGGCCCATCCCACACAGGATATTGCCATTTCGGAACGGTTGGATTTGCTCGCCCGGCAGACAGGCGGTGACAGTGTCACTTTGGCCTGGATACTCGAAACACTGAGGGAGCGGGCCTTTGGCCTTTTCCTGCTGTTTCTCGCGCTGCCCTGCTCTATTCCGTTTCTCTACGGCGTCCCTCAGATCGTTGCCTTGCCGATGATGTTTGTCGCGGTTCAGATTTTGCTCGGACGTCACGCACCATGGCTGCCGGAAAAACTGGGGGCGCGGAAGATCACTTCGGAAAGCCTGACAGGGTTGGCCACCCGTGCGCGGCCTTGGCTGCGCCGGATTGAGGCCCTGAGCAAGCCGCGCCTGACCTGGCTGACACGGACACCTGCTGACAGGTTGGTCGGCGCGGCGCTCGTGCTCTTCAGTGCGTCAATCCTCGTGCCCCTGCCCGGCACCAATACCGTGCCGGGTATTGCTGTGGTACTGGTCGCAATGGGCCTTTTGCAAAGGGACGGTATTCTGGTTATCCTGGGCGCGATCATCGGGACGGCCTGGATTGGCACGCTGGTTTTCGCAGGCGCCAGCCTGGCCAGCCTGATCAAAGGATGGATCGGACTTTGACGCAGCGGGCACTTATCGGATTGGCGACTCTGGGGTCTGCGGCGCTTCTGGGCGGTGCATTTGTGTTTCAAGCCTTGGGTTATGCCCCTTGCGCAATGTGCCTATGGCAACGCTACCCCCATGCGATCGCCATAGGTATCGGGATTTTGGCGTTTGTCCTGCCCGGTCGTGTTTTGCCAGTCCTGGGCGCTTTGGCCGCCCTGACGACAGCGGCCATCGGGATATTTCACACGGGGGTAGAGCGTGACTGGTGGGAAGGCCCAAACACCTGTTCATCGCAATCCATCGGGGGCCTTTCGCCGGAAGACCTGCTTGATCAGATCATGAACGCGCCGCTTGTGCGGTGTGATGAGGTCGCGTGGCAACTGGCAGGGCTGTCGATGGCCAGTTGGAATGCAGCTTTCTCCCTTGGGTTGGCTGCAATTTGGATCATGGCCGCGACGCGGACCTCGAAGATTTGACAAACCGCCGGCTGGCTTTCAAGGACTGCGCGGCTGGGACGCACGCTTCGTGCTCAACAGCAAACTCGTCTCCGATTGGGACACCCCGTCAAAGCGCCTGATCTGCGACAACACGTCGTCAAGCTCTTCAAGGCTCTCCGCCCCGATCTCCACGATCAGGTCCCAGCGCCCGTTGGTGGAATGTACGGATCGCACCTGTCGCAACCCTTCCATGAGACGCACGATACGGTCCTTGCCGCGCCCTTGAATTTCGATCATCGTCAACGCTCGCACAGGATCGGCCGCACCATCGCCTTTGAGCACGACCGTATAGCCCACAACCTCGCCTGAGCTGCGCAACCGATCCATGCGGGCGCGCACCGTGCTGCGCGTCACTCCAAGGCTGAGCGACAGGTCAGACAGCGATGCGCGGCCATTGTGGCGCAGCGCGGCGATTAATTTGCGATCTAGGTCATCCATTTCGTCGATCTTATTATACGTTTTGCTCAACTTTGCACCGAAATAACCAATTAGACCGCTTTAAATCAACGCATTTTGACGAAATATCGGAGTAAACGCCCAGTGAAGGACTTCGATATGACCACTCAGACTTGCATTTTGATCGGTGCACCCATCGATTCTGGCAAAACGCGGCGCGGATGCGTCATGGGGCCGGATGCGTACCGGGTGGCTGGTCTGAAGGAAGCGCTCGAAGGGTTGGGCCATGCGGTAGAAGATGCCGGCGATCTGCGCGCCAGGCCTGTCACCGCGCCGGATGCCCTTCCCGGCCATCTGCATGCACCTGCCGAGACCATCGGTTGGACCGAGGCGTTGATTGCAGCAGGTGAGGACGCGATGGACCGCGGCCTGCCCATCTTTCTGGGCGGGGATCATTCCATGTCGCTGGGCACGGTGGCAGGCATCGCCCGCCACGCCGCGCGCACGGGCCGTCCGCAATATGTGCTGTGGCTTGATGCCCATTCGGATTTCCACACGCCACAAAGCACCGCATCTGGAAACTTGCACGGCACGCCTTTGGGCTATGTCACCGGGCGCGCCGGATTCCATGGCTTTCCGGAGGTGGCCGATCCTATCCCCCATGAAAACATCTGCATCCTGGGGCTGCGATCCGTCGATGCGCCGGAGCGTGAGGTCATGCAGACCACCGCCATCCGTTACGCCGACATGCGCGCCATTGATGAAGGCGGAATTGCGCGGCCTTTGGCGGCGTTCCTGAAGACAGTCTCAGAGACTGGCGGCGCGTTGCATGTGTCCCTTGACGTCGATTTCCTCGACCCCTCCTTCGCCCCGGCCGTGGGCACCACCGTGCCGGGCGGGGCCACGATGCGAGAAGCGCATCTTGTGATGGAGATGATTTCCGACAGCGGGCTCATGACCTCCATGGATCTGGCCGAACTCAATCCCTTCCTTGATGATCGCGGACGCACCGCGCAGATCATGGTCGATCTGACCGCCTCTGCCCTCGGCCGCCGCGTTTTTGACCGCCCCACGCAAGCCTATGGATCGCATGATGCCCAAACTGCCCCCCTCTGACAAAGCGCTCGTTCCCTTCGTGTCGGTCGAGAACATGATGCGGCTCGTGCATCATGTCGGGATCGAAGAGATGCTGCTTGGCCTTTCCGACTATATTGAGGCCGATTTCAAACGGTGGGAGCTGTTCGACAAGACGCCGCGCGTGGCGTCTCATTCCTCTGAGGGTGTGATTGAACTGATGCCCACCTCGGATGGGGAGGTGTATGGCTTCAAATATGTCAACGGACACCCCAAGAACACCAAAGACGGGCTGCAAACGGTGACGGCCTTCGGGCTTCTGGCGGATGTGGATACGGGCTATCCGGTGCTGTTGAGCGAGATGACGGTGCTCACAGCGCTGCGTACGGCGGCCACTTCTGCCTTGGTGGCGCGTTATCTGGCACCCAAAGGGGCCACGACCATGGCCATGATCGGCAATGGCGCGCAATCGGAATTTCAAAGCCTCGCCATGAAGGCGATATGTGGCCTGACATCCGTGCGCCTCTATGACACTGACCCGGCTGCCACGGCCAAGGCGGCGGCCAATCTGGCGGGCATGGGGCTGGAGGTGGTTTCCTGTCGCTCCGCCGAAGAGGCGATGGAGGGCGCGGGCATCATCACCACCTGCACCGCAGACAAGCAATACGCCACGATCCTGACCGACAACATGGTGGGCGAAGGCGTCCACATCAACGCGATCGGCGGGGACTGCCCGGGCAAAACCGAACTGGCCGCGGGCGTCTTGCACCGCTCCGACATTTTCGTGGAATACCCGCCTCAGACCCGCATTGAGGGCGAAATTCAACAACTGGCCGATGACCACCCGGTAACGGAACTTTGGCAGGTCATGACCGGTGTTGCCCCGGGCCGCACATCGTCCGAACAGATTACGCTTTTTGACAGTGTGGGCTTCGCGATTGAGGATTTCAGTGCCTTGCGCTTCGTTCGGGATCGCATTCATGGGACCGACCTCTTTTTTGATCTCGACCTGCTGGCGGATCCGGATGACCCCCGCGATCTCTTTGGAATGGTGCAGCGGGCAAGGTGACATCGATGCCAATTCCGGCTAGAGCAAAGCCATGCCGCTCGTCAGAATCAACACGGAACTGCACTTCTTTGCGCATGTCCCGAAATGCGCCGGGGCTTCGGTGGAAGCCTATCTGCGCAATCGATTTGGTGAGATCGCGTTTCAGAATTCAAGTTTTCTGAAAGTGCCCGAAGCGCAGCGTTGGACAAAATCTTCCCCTCAACATGTGGATGCCAAGTCGCTGGAATTGCTTATTCCGCCCTCGTGGATCGCCTCCAGCTTCTCCGTGGTGCGCCATCCCGTGTCCCGCTTGCGCAGCGCATTTGATTATCAACGCACAGGCGAAAAAACCCTTGATGAGAAGGCGGATATAAATGCGTGGATAGAGGCCTGGGCAAACACCCGCGACGCGAAGCCCTTTCAGTTCGACAATCACCCTCGCCCGGCTCATGAACTGATCCCAAAAGGGGCGAAGATCTTCCGCATGGAAGATGGGTTGGACGGCCTCGTGGACCATCTTGATACCCTTGAGGGAACAAGCCGCGGCGCGCGCGCGATTGGACATGAAAACCAAAGCCGCAGCGGATCAGCGTATTTGGGTGAACAATCGGCCCTGACGTCCGAGACGCTCCGCTTGATCGGGCAGATCTACAAAAAGGATTTCGCCCAGTTTGGCTACGTGTGTGAAGACGTGTCTCGGACAACAAAAACTGCCCAAACCAAGCCCCCTGCGCGCAAATCCCTGAAACAGATTTTGGGTTTTTGAACACAAGCCATACTGAGCCCGCGCGCAGACAGACCAGCCTTTTCTAATCACAAAAATCGTGATGGCCGGTAGGAGGCGAGCCACGCCTGAGTATGATTTGTCTCCCCTATCAGGATTTCATCGGCAACAAGCTCTCCCATGATAGCGCCAAGCGTGATCCCGGAATGCATGACGGCAACGTACGCCCCCTTTGCCACTGGCCCAACGGCTGGCAAACCGTCGCCGGGCATTGGCCGTTCCGCCAGCATCGTTTCAGCCAATCTCAGCGGCACATCGGGGACCAGGGCTTGCAGCCGCGAAAGCGCAGCTGCGGCCTCGGCTTCCAGATCGCCGACGCTTTCGCTGGAATCTCCCTGATGACCGGGCACCACCGGCATGACCAAGGCACCGCAGGGCAATTGCCGAACCTCCCCCATATTGCCGACGAGAATGTGGCTCAGGATGGGCTGCACAGGCGCGGTCTTGATCACCAAAGCCGGGCGGTGGAGCATCGGCAGATCGTGGTCCAGCATGGCCATGAGCGACGTGCACCCCACCCCGGCAGCCATCAGCACGAGATCGGCACTAAGGACGCCAGCTGCGGTCTCAACCCCGGTCACGCGCTCTTCATGCAGTTGAAACCCCGTGACGTCGATCCCGTGCATCACCCGTGCACCGGCGTCCTGCGCTGCCTTCAAGATCGTGGCGGCCACGGTGGCCGGTTCTGCCACGCCTTCTTGCGGAAAATGCAGCGCCGAAGCAGGCGGACCTTCCACATAAGGCTCCATCTCCGCAAATGTTTCGGAATCGACGCGCGACACGTCATAGCCCAGCGTCCGAAGGGCCTCTTGCCGGTCCTCCAGCCGCCCATCTTCCCAACACAGAGACCCACACCAAGTAATCGGCAACTTCAACTCCGACTCCAACCGATGCCAGGCCGCGATACCCTCAACGCGCAGGTGGTAATGGTCTTCAGTCAGGAAAAATGACGCGTTGATCCAGCCAAAGGAGGCGTCCGTCGCTCCCGCAAGCCCAGCATCCACGACCGTGACCTGTGCCCCGGCCCTTGCCAGACGATAGGCCACCACCGCTCCAATCACGCCCGCGCCTATGATGATGATCGACTTTTGCATGAGAATTACTCTGACGTCGGGGAACGACCCGAACAACCCCATTGATCACATTGACAAGACAGCCGAATTCGTGACCGTTAGCGGCATAAGGGGAAGTCATGTTCAGCTTTTGCACAGATCCGGCCACGCTCGACACGTTTCGGTGGTTTGCCTGTTATCTAACGACTGGCAAGCATATGCAGCTATACTGGGCGGCTCTCATCGTGCTGACCCTTCTGGCCATTACAGCGCCTGTCGCGCTGCTTTTCGGGTTCGGCGGGGCCGCAGCGGCGCGATCGCGCATCGCGCCCGTCCGCTGGTTCGGCAAAACTTATATTGCCATCGTGCGCGGCGTGCCCGACATTGCGTTCTTCATGTTCTTCGTGATCGCGCTCGACCAGTTCTTCGAATGGATCCGCCACAATGTCAAATGCCCCGACTGGTCCGAGCCCATCCGTCAGGGCAATGACTTCATCGTCTGTGCCGAGGCCAAACTGCCGCTCAGCGTTGCGCCCCAAACAGTGCATGACGTCTACAACTTCTTCCTTGCCGTACTGACCTTCGCCATCGTCTACGGGGCGTTCTCGGCGCAAGTGCTTTATGGCGCAATGAACGCCGTGCCACGGGGTCAGATTGAAACGGCAGAGGCTTATGGCATGACGCGTCGCCAAAGTTTTTGGCGCATCATCGTGCCGCAAATGTGGCTTTATGCGCTGCCCGGCCTGTCGAACCTCTGGATGGTGTTGATGAAGGCCACGCCCTTGCTGTTCCTTCTGGGGGTCGAGGACCTGACGTACTGGTCCATGCAACTGGCCAAAACCGTCCGGCCCCAGTTCACGGACTACCCTCATGGCGACTGGCGCATGTGGTACTTCCTGGCCCTTCTGGTTTTCTATCTGCTGCTTACGCGGCTGTCGGAAAAATTCTTTGAACGTCTTATGCAACGGGTCAGCCGCGGTCAGGGCATCACCGGGGGCGCCACATGAGCTGCTGGGACACGATCACGGATTACGCCTTCCGCAGCATCGGTTTGGGGGAGCGCCTGTTGCCACGGGACAGTTTCACGCTCTGCGAACACTTCGTGCTGATCGGCTCGGGGCTTATCTGGAATGTATATTTCGGGGTGCTCGCGCTGGGGGCCGGGTTCTTTCTGGCCACGGCTTTGGCGCTGGGCAAGGCGTCTGACAATCCGGCGCTGCGCAAGCCCTCGGAATGGTTCATCTTCGTTTTCCGTGGCTCGCCGCTCTTTATCCAGTTCTTCTTTGCCTATTTCCTGTTTTTGCAACTCAAACCGCTTTCTCCGGTCTTCGCGCCCTTCTCTGCCGCGTGGCTCGGTGCGTTGATCGTGCTCTTCTGCAACACGGCCGCCTATTCGGGCGAAATCTTCTACGGTGCCCTGCGCGCCATTCCGAAGGGTGACGTGGAAAGCGCGGACGCTTACGGGTTTTCCGGCTGGCCAAGGTTCAAGCGGATCATCTGGCCCACGATGCTGCGGCTCGCATGGCCCGCTTATACCAACGAGGCGATCTTTCTCTTTCACGCCACGACGCTTGTGTTCTTTTCAGGCTTTCCGACATGGCAACAACGCGGGGACGCGCTGTATTATGCCCGCTACTTTGCGGACAAGACGTTCAATCCTTTTGTCCCCTACCCGATCCTTGCCTTCTATTTCATCCTTCTGACACTGGTGATCATCGGGATCTTCGCGCTGGTCAATCGCCGCCTGAACCGGCACTTGCCGCAAGCAGCGCGGCAAGGCATCAAGCTGCGCATGAACCTCGTTCGCTAAGGGCTTACCCGCCCTTTTTCTCAAAAGCACGCTCCCATTTGAGCGGTCTGAGTTCCTTGCGAAAAGCGCGCTCCAGCTGACTGTTGGCATGGGCTTCGAACATCCGCCCATGCCCGGGAATCAGGCCGCGCGCGCCCCAATCCAAAATCGTCTCGATGTCACGGCCCAGCGCGACTTTGTCGTCATACTTGCGCCCCCAGCGCAGCGTAGGCCGCAAATGACCGCCGCTGTCGTCGGTGCCTGAAAACCAGACCACGGGCCGAGACCAGACGGGCAGATACTTGGTCTCCAGCACCTCGAACAGATCCGCGAAAAAAAGCGTGCGCGACGGACGATGACAAAACACGGCCTCTCGGCGTCCGGGCCGCACGCGCACCAGCAACTGGTGCAACTGACCCTGCCAAGCCTCTTCGGCCTGATCCGGCGCCAACGTCTCTATGTCCCAAAGTCGCGCACTCGGAAAGGCTTTCGCCCAGACCTGCGCATGCTCGGTATGATCCGCATTGGGCGACACGATGTGGTCAATCGACCCCATCTCTGCCAGTTCCGTCGCCAGGCCATCTGTCAACGCAACTGGCGCATAGATCCAGAGCCCGCCGCCTTGCAACTGCACAACGATGGACCGTGTGGGTACCGGGACGAAGGCACGCGTCACCGGCGCGCCATCCACGATCCAAAGCCCCTGCGCGACGGGCTTCAGAGTATTGAGCGGCTCATACCCCGTCACGGTCACTCCGTCACAGTCACCTTGACCATGCGATCGGGTTCACCCGTGATCGCGCCCGAGTCGGGATCGCCCTTCTTGATCTTGTCGACGATGTCCATGCCCTCAGTCACTCGCCCAACAACGGTGTATTGACCGTCAAGGAAGGTCGCATCACCGAAAACAATGAAAAACTGGCTGTTGGCACTGTTGGGGCTGGTGCTCCGCGCCATCCCGACGATGCCGCGCTCAAAGGAGATATCGGAAAACTCCGCCGGCAAGTCTGGCAAGTCACTTCCGCCTGTGCCCGCGCGGCGGCTGTTGCCATCCTCCACCTCGCCATGCTCCCCGTCGCCTGTCTGCGCCATGAAGCCTTTGATCACCCGGTGGAAATAGACATCGTCATAAAACCCCTGCTCCGCGAGAGTTGTGATCTGCTCTACATGCTTGGGCGCCACGTCCTCCAGCAGATCGATGGAAATCATGCCATTGGCCACGCCGGATACTTGAATATCGATCCCAGTGGCCCCCACCGGAGAGGCGATCACCCCGAACGCCACCGCACATGTCAGATTACGCAATCGGTTAGTCATCGGCGGCCACCTTCACGCTGATCATCCGGTCGGGCGACATGGGCGGCTCACCCCGGGCGATGGCATCCACATGCTCCATGCCCTCGATCACGCGGCCATAGACCGTGTACTGGCGGTTCAGGAAATGGTTGTCGGAGAAGTTGATGAAGAACTGGCTGTTGGCGCTGTCTGGGTTCTGGCTGCGCGCCGCCCCCAATGTGCCACGATCATGCGGCACCCCGGAAAACTCCGCCTTCAGGTTCGGAAGATCGCTGCCGCCAGTGCCAGCCATGCGCAGGTTGAAATCTTTTTCCATGTTGCCGTTGGCCACATCGCCCGTCTGCGCCATGAACCCGTCAATCACACGGTGGAAGGCCACGTTGTCATAGGCCCCCGAGCGCGCGAGCTCTTTCATGCGGGCGCTGTGGTCCGGCGCCACATCTGGCAGCAATTCGATCGTCACGGTGCCGTCCTTGAGCTCCATCAGGATGGTATTTTCGGGGTCTTTGATCTCGGCCATGGGGCCCTCCTGTCGTCTTGCGTTGCTCGTTAGGTAAGCCCTCTTCCGCGGAATGCCAAGCAAGGTGTTGACGTGTCGGTTGCCAACGGCCAATAGAGGCGCCAATTTTGAGGCGACGGAGTGGGCACATGAGCTGGAAAACCCTCGATGAGATGGATCTTGCGGGCAAGACCGTGCTGACCCGCGTCGACATCAACGTGCCCGTTGATCAGGGCCGCGTCACCGACACCACACGCATCGACCGCATTGCCCCCACAGTGGAGACGATTTTGGCCAAGGGCGGCAAGCCAATGCTCATTGCGCATTTCGGACGCCCCAAGGGTAAGGTCGTTGATGACATGTCCCTGCGCCAGGTGGTGCCGGCGCTAGAGGCCTCGCTCGGCCACACTGTCCAATTCATTGAAACCCTCGAAGGGGCCGAAGCCCTGACCGAAGAGGCCCGCGCTGCCGAGGTGCTGCTGATGGAAAACATCCGTTTTCATCCGGGCGAGGAAGCCAATGATCCAGACTTCGCCGCGCGCATCGCGGGGTTGGGCGATGTCTATTGCAACGATGCCTTTTCTGCGGCCCACCGCGCGCACGCGTCCACCGAAGGCGTGGCGCGGCACCTGCCATCTTGCGCAGGTCGCCTGATGCAGGCGGAACTGCAGGCGCTGGAAGCCGCGCTCGGCACACCCAAACGCCCCGTGACGGCGGTGGTGGGAGGGGCCAAGGTATCGACCAAGCTCGACCTGTTGGGCAACCTTGTGAGTCGGGTCGACAAACTGGTGATTGGTGGCGGCATGGCCAACACGTTCCTCGCCGCCCAAGGCCTCAACGTGGGCAAATCACTCTGCGAACACGACATGGCCGACACCGCCCGCGGCATCATGGGCAAAGCCGGTGCCGCAGGGTGTGAAATCATCCTTCCCTCCGACGTGGTCGTGGCGCGCGAATTCGCAGCAGGCGCGCCCCATGAAACCGTCCCGGCACACGCCTGTCCTGACGATGCCATGATCCTCGATGCGGGTCCGGGCAGCGTGGCGCGCATCACCGCCGCCTTCGATGCCAGCCAGACGCTGATCTGGAACGGCCCGCTCGGCGCATTTGAGATCGCGCCGTTTGACAGCGCCACCAACGCCGCCGCCTCCCACGCGGCCAACCTCACCGAGGCAGGTAAACTGATCTCCGTCGCAGGCGGCGGTGATACCGTGGCAGCTCTCAATCAGGCCGGAGCCGCCCAGCACTTCACCTACATCTCCACCGCCGGCGGCGCGTTTCTGGAATGGATGGAAGGCAAAACCCTGCCCGGTGTCGCAGCGCTTGTTTCATAACGCCACGCCCCCTTTTTCATCTTTCCGAAAATACTCAACCGCACTAACGCCAAGCGCTGACCTTTGTTAGCGCCACCACATTTGCATCCCCGCCTCCGCTGGCCTAAGTCCTGCTGAGCATCTCAGAACGCCTTAACCAATCGGGGGACCCCATGTCGAAATCAGACCAGACCGCCAAGGTCACAAACGGCCCCGGGTTCATCGCCGCCCTCGATCAATCAGGAGGCTCTACACCCAAGGCGCTCGCACTCTACGGGATTGAGGAAGACCAGTATTCGGGCGAAGCGGACATGTTCGACATGATCCACGCCATGCGCTCCCGCATCATTAAATCCCCCGCCTTTACCGGCGACAAGGTGGTCGGTGCGATCCTTTTTGAGATGACGATGGAGCGGGAGATCGACGGCACGCCCACAGCGCAATACCTATGGGAACATCGCGGCGTAGTGCCGTTTCTGAAAGTCGATAAGGGGCTCGCCGACGCGGAAGACGGCGTGAAAATGATGAAACCCATGCCCGACCTCGACGCGTTGCTGACGCGCGCCAACGAAAAGGGTATCTTCGGCACCAAGATGCGCTCCGTCATCGACGCCGCGTCACCTTCGGGGATCGCCGCTGTTGTTGCCCAGCAGTTTGACGTGGGCGCGCAAATCCTCGGCCACGGCCTCGTCCCGATCATCGAGCCAGAGGTCACCATCTCCATCGCCGACAAATCCGAGGCCGAAGACATCCTGCGCGACGAGATTGCAAAGCATCTCGACGCCCTGCCCGCCGACCAGCAAGTGATGCTGAAACTCACGCTGCCGGAGACGGCCAATCACTACAAACCCCTTGTTGATCACCCGCGCATCATGCGCGTCGTGGCTCTCTCGGGCGGATATTCGCGGCAAGAGGCCAATGAGCGGCTTTCCCGGAACACCGGCATGATCGCCAGCTTCTCTCGCGCGTTGACCGAAGGCCTCTCCGCCCAACAATCCGAAGCCGATTTCGACAGCACGCTTGCAGCGACCATCGACAGCATCTATGCCGCGTCCGTCGCCGGATAGCGCGCACTGATGGACGTGACCGGCGCCAGCACTTTCCGCATCGCGGCCTGTGATCTCAACGGGCAGATGCGCGGCAAACGCGTGCCGATCTCCTACATGAACAAACTGGATAGCGGCGCACTTCGCATGCCGATCTCCATTATGAATGTCGACATTTTCGGCGCCGATGTAGACGCCTCTCCGCTCGTCTTTGCCACGGGCGATGCCGACGGGATGCTTCTGCCGACCGATCGCGGCGCCGTGCCCATGCCTTGGCTGGCCTCGCCTACGCCGCTGGTCCCGATGACCATGCACCACGAAGATGGACGTGCTTTTGCGGGCGATCCGCGCCACGCGCTGGCCGCCGTTCTGGATCGCTACAGCGCGCGGGGCTGGACGGTCATGGCAGCCACAGAGGTGGAATTCACCCTTGTAGATGACAGCGGAGACACCCTCGATCACGCGCGCGATCCGCGCACTGGGCGCACCATGTCAGGGGCTCAAATCCTTTCCGTGGACCACATCGACCGGCTGGATAGCTTTTTTACCGATCTTTACGCAGGTGCGGAGGCGATGGAGATCCCCGCTCAGACCACCACCAGCGAATCCGGCGTGGCGCAGTTCGAGATGACGCTGACACATCAGAATGCCATGCGCGCTGCCGATGACACCTGGCTGTTCAAGGCTCTCATTCGCGGAACCGCGCGCAAGCACGGGATGGCGGCCACCTTCATGGCCAAACCCTTCGTTGATGATGCAGGCAACGGCATGCATGTGCATTTCTCCGTGCTCGACAGTGCAGGCGCAAATGTTTTTTCCAATGGCGGCCCGGAAGGGTCTGACACCCTTCTGAGTGCCATTGCAGGATGTCTTTCCGCCCTCACCCCATCAACGCTCATCTTCGCGCCCCACGCCAATAGTTATGACCGCATGGTGCCCGGTGCCCATGCGCCCACCTCCGTCTGCTGGGCCTATGAAAACCGCACCGCCGCCATTCGCGTGCCGGGTGGTCCGCCCGTTGCGCGGCGTATCGAACACCGTGTAGCAGGCGGCGACACCTGCCCGTACCTTGTGATGTCGACCATCCTTGGCGCGGCAATAATGGGCATCGAAGACGGCCTTACCCCACCCGCACCGATGACCGGCAATGCCTACGATCAGGACTTTCCGCAACTCCTCTTCGATTGGGCAGAGGCCACGCAAACGTTCAAGACAGATCCGGTTTTGCCGCGCATCTTCCACCCCGATCTCATCACCAACATGGTTCTGACCAAAGAACAGGAAATCGGTCTCCTGTCTGCGATCCCAAAGGAACAGCACTGGAAAACCTACCTGGAAGCGGTCTGAGCGGACTTGTGAGGCACGATCGCTTCGGGCTACAATCAATTTGATCAAATTACAGGTGTTCCATGCTCATCGGTATTCTTGTGACCGGACACGCGCTCGACGAATTGATCGAGACGCGCGGGGACTATGACAAGATTTTCGGCGATTTTCTGGCCCAACACGGCTTTGCATCCAAGGCGTGGTTCGTGGTGGATGAAGACTATCCTGAAAGCCCCGCAGACGCCGACGGGTGGATCATTACAGGGTCAAAACATGGGGCCTACGAAGATCACCCATGGATCCCTCCTCTAGAGGATTTTATACGCGCGGTTTACGCCGATGGTCGGCCGATGGTGGGCATTTGTTTCGGCCACCAGATCATCGCGCAAGCCATGGGTGGCAAGGTCGTGAAATTCGATCAGGGCTGGGCGGTGGGCCATACCGATTACCAGATCGACGGGAATGACTTGCGCCTTTTGGCCTGGCATCAGGATCAAGTGGTGGAACGGCCCGACGGCGCCACGGTGATCGGGTCAAACGCGTTTTGCGAAAACGCGGCCCTTCTCTATGACAACCGCATGCTGACCATTCAGCCGCATCCCGAATTTGACAGTGAAATCCTCGAAAAGCTGATCGAACTGCGCGGTGCAGGCGTGGTGGAGCCTGACCGATTGTCAGCGGCAAAATCTGCCCAACACGCCCCGCATGACAGCCCGCGATTCATAGACCGCATCGCCCGTTTTTTCCGCGAAGGAGCCGCACATGGCTGACTGGATCAAATCCCTGCCCCAAGCCGCGCAAGACTACCTTGAAGGTCGCAGGCTCGATGAGGTGGAGTGCGTCATTTCTGACTTGCCGGGCATTGCGCGCGGCAAGGCGGTGCCGGCGTCCAAGTTCAATCGTCAGGATTACTTCCACCTGCCGGATTCAATTTTCTTTCAGACCATCACCGGTGGCTGGGGGGAGGCTGCGGGCGACGAAGGGTTCATCGAACGCGATATGGTTTTGAAGCCCGATATGGCCACGGCCACCGCGGCCCCCTGGACGGGCGACTGGACGCTTCAAGTGATTCACGACGCCTATGACCGCGAAGGAAACGAGATCGGCTCAAGCCCGCGCAACGTGCTGAAACGTGTGGTGGGGCTGTATGAAAAGATGGGGCTGACCCCCGTTGTGGCCCCCGAGATGGAATTCTACCTCGTCGCGCGCAATGTCGACCCGGCCAAAGAAATTGAGCCGATGATGGGCCGCTCCGGTCGCCCGGCCGCCGCGCGACAGGCCTATTCGCTGACCGCCGTGGACGAATTCGGCCCGGTCATCGACGACATCTATGATTTCGCCGAGGCGCAGGGCTTTGAAATTGACGGCATCACGCAGGAAGGCGGCGCAGGCCAGCTGGAGATCAACTTGCGCCATGGCGATCCGGTGAAGCTGGCCGACGAGGTCTTCTATTTCAAACGCCTCATCCGCGAGGCCGCTTTGCGCCATGACTGCTTTGCCACGTTCATGGCCAAACCCATCGCCGACGAGCCCGGAAGCGCCATGCACATCCATCACTCCGTGCTGGACACGGAGACCGGTCGCAATGTCTTCTCGGGCCCGCAAGGCGGGGAAACGGATGCGTTCTATCACTTCATCGGCGGGCTACAGAAACATCTGCCTGACGCCATCGCCGTGCTGGCCCCTTACGTGAATTCCTACCGCCGCTACGTGCGCGACCATTCTGCGCCCATCAACCTTGCCTGGGCGCGGGACAATCGCACGACCGGCATCCGCGTGCCCCTGTCCCCGCCTGAGGCGCGACGGGTGGAAAACCGCATCGCGGGGATGGATTGCAACCCGTATCTTGGCATCGCGGCAAGCCTTGCCTGCGGGCTGTTGGGGCTGAAGAACGAAGTGCGCCCGGACGCGCAGTTCCGGGGCGAGGCCTATGATGGCGAAGCGGAGATCCCCAATGAATTCGGCGCCGCGCTGGATCTTTTCGAAGAGGCGACCGGGCTGCATGACGTGCTGGGACCGGATTTTTCCCGGGTTTACGGGATCGTGAAGCGCGCCGAATATGATGAATTCCTGCAAGTGATCAGCCCGTGGGAGCGGGAGCATCTGTTGCTGAACGTTTGAGTGCCTCAGAACCCAGTCGGGCCGGGAGTATTTTCAGCAAGATGAAACTCAACCTGCTTTACGCCAATGACCGGCGCGGAGAATATCCGCCAAGCTGGTATGCGGCGACGGCCACGCCTCCGGGGCCTTTCGAGGCGCTTGGAGGCGATGTGACTGCGGATGTCTGTGTCATCGGCGCAGGCTTCACCGGGTTGTCGGCGGCCCTGCATCTGGCCGAGGCAGGACGGAGCGTTGTGGTGCTGGAAGCCCAGCGCGTGGGGTTTGGCGCGTCAGGGCGCAATGGCGGGCAACTGGGCTCCGGGCAGCGCATGGATCAGCACTACGTCGAAAAGCTGGTGGGACGCGCGGATGCTGACAGGCTTTGGACCATGGCGGAAGAGACCAAGGCACTGGTCAAGGCACTGGTCAAAAAGCACAAGATCGACTGCCATTTGAAGCCCGGGATCGCGCATATGGGGTTTCATCACTCCGAAGTGGCGGAGGAACACGCCTACGCAGATTTTCTGGCGGAGCGGTACGGGTATGCCCATCTGGAGAAGCTCGATCTGGACGCGGCACAGGCGATTTGCCCTTCGGCCAAATATGTCGGCGGGTCGGTCGACCGAACGGCGGCGCATCTGCATCCGCTGGCCTATGCCTTCGGGCTTGCGCGCGCGGCCCAGTCGGCTGGCGTGCAAATCCATGAAGGCACGGAAGTGACCAGCGTGGAGGAAGGCAACCGGGCCATGATCCGCACCGCGAAGGGCAGGGTGGCGGCGGATCATGTTGTGTTCGCCTGCAACGGTTATCTGGGTGGGTTGCAACCCAAAGTGGCAGCACGCGTCATGCCCATCAACAATTTTATCGCCGCCACCGAGCCGCTGGGGGACGAGGCCAACCGCGTTCTGGCCGAAGACGTCGCCGTGGCGGATTCGCGGTTCGTGCTCAACTATTTTCGCCTCAGCCATGACAAGCGGCTGCTCTTTGGCGGGGGGGAGACCTATGGCTACCGCTTCCCGTCTGACATCGGGGCCCTTGTGCGCAAACCGATGACAGAGATTTTTCCACACCTGCGCGACGTGCGCATTGACTACGCCTGGGGCGGGACGCTGGCAATCACCATGAAACGCCTGCCTTACCTCACACGCCTTGCGCCCAATATGGTGTCAGCTTCGGGCTACTCCGGGCATGGCGTCGGCAATGCCACGCACGCGGGCAAGCTGATCTCGGACGCGATTTGCGGGGATGGGGACGGGTTCGACACCATGGCGCGCATTCCCACGCGGCCCTTCCCGGGGGGAACAGCCCTGCGCCATCCCATCCTTGTTCTGGCCATGACGTGGTTTGCCCTGCGCGACCGTCTGGGTGTGTAACGCACATGCGGGAATTCCGCATGGGTGCCGCGCTTGTGTTTCTGGCGCTCTCGGGGCTCTTGGGAACCACATTCTTCTATCGCCACGTGACAAACCGGGATTGCTTCAACAGCGAAGGGCGTTGCTTTGATGCTGAAACAGGCACGGTCGTTCTGGAACAAGCCGGAGGGATCTACCTCACGCTCGCCATTTTTTGCCTTGTCGCGGGCGCTTTGCTGCTTTGGTCGCTCAGACCCCGCTGAGCGCCTTTGCGCCAGCCGAATATGTCGTTGAAATTTCACTTTGCGTGACGCGACGACTGCGCTATTTATCCTGAAATTCCAAATTCAACTTTCAGGAAAGCTGAAGATATGACCCGAGCGACCCCCAATGTCTATGATGCGGAACCCATCCCGGCCGAGGCCCGCGCCGAGATTGATCAGATGCTGCAATCGGGCGATCTCTTCCGCTACACGGCGCCAGAAGACGCGCCTGTCACGCTGTTGGAGCAGGAATTCGCCGCGTTCATGGGCTGCAAGTATGCGCTGGCCGTGTCGTCCTGTTCGGCGGCGCTGTTTTTGTCCCTGAAGGCACTAGGCCTGCACCGGGATGCCCGTGTCCTGATCCCGGCTTTCACCTTCGCCGCCGTACCGTCCTCGGTCGTGCATGCCGATTGCGTGCCGGTGCTATGCGAAGTCGGCGAAAACTACCGCATTGATCTGGCGGATTTTGAAGCGAAGCTGGACGACAACATCGATGCTGTCATCATCAGCCACATGCGCGGGCACACATCCGATATGGATGCCATCATGACGCTTTGTGATGTGCGTGGGATTCCGGTGGTGGAGGATGCGGCCCATTCGCTTGGCACCACATGGAACGGACGCAAGATCGGCACGCTTGGCCGGGTGGGCGCGTTCAGCTTCCAATCCTACAAGCTGGTCAATGCAGGCGAAGGCGGAATCATGGTGACTGATGATGCTGATCTCGTGGCGCGCGCGGTGATCATGTCCGGCGCGTATGAGCATAACTGGGCCAAGCATGGTGTTGCGCAAGACGCTGACCTCAAGGCGGCTTTTGCCCGCTGGCAAAACAAGCTGCCACTCTACAATCTGCGTATGTCCAACCTGTCGGCGGCGGTAATCCGGCCGCAGATCGGGCATATTGACCGGCGTGTCACCGACGGGCTGTCCAACCACGATTACGTGGCGCAGGCGCTGAACACATCCCCTTGGATGAAAGTGCCGCCACCGCTTGGCCCCGAAAGCCGCGCGCCCGATAGCATTCAGTTCAACCTGCTGGACATGACAGAGGCAGAGCGCAACGCCTTTGCCAAAACCGCCGGTGACCGCGGCGTGAAGGTGCAGATCTTTGGCCTCTCGACCGACAATGCCCGTGCCTTCTGGAACTGGCAGTTTCTGCCCGAGGCCGCGCCAGAGCTGCCCAGAACCCGCGAGATGTTGATGCGCGCCTGCGATGTGCGCCTGCCCGCGCGCCTTGGCCGCGACGATCTGGATGCGGTAATCGACGTGCTGATCACGTCAGCGCAAGACGTGATGGAAGAGCCCCGCGCCTACGGCACTTGACGCACACTTGCCGCGCGCCTTTCATGGCACCATGACGCAGGATTTTTCCAAAGGTGCCGCCTGGATGGCGGGCGAGGTCATCCCCATTGATGAGGCCAAAATCGGCGTGACCGATTGGGGGCTCACGCATTCCGATGTCGTTTATGACGTGGTAACGGTGCGCGAAGGCGCATTTTTTCGATTGCCCGACTACCTGACCCGCTTTGAGACCTCACTGTCCGAAGGCCGCATGGATGTCGGCATGGGCGCGGCGGAAATTGCCGAAGCATTGCACAAGATGGTCGCGGCCTCGGGCCTGCGCGCGGCCTATGTCGCAATGGTCGCCGCGCGCGGAACGCCGATTATCCCGGGCAGCCGGGACCCGCGTGATTGCGCCAATCATTTCTTCGCATGGTGCGTGCCCTACGTGCATGTGATCAAGCCAGGCATCGCGGAGGCTGGGGCCGATGTGCTGCTGTCGGATACGGTGCGCCGCATCCCCGAGGACAGCGTGAACCCGAAAGTGAAGAACTACCATTGGGGTGATTTCACCCAAGGTCTGTTCGAGGCCAAGGAGAAAGGGTTCGAAACCGTGCTGCTGGCTGATCACGCCGGCAACGTGACCGAAGGGCCGGGATTCAACCTGTTTGCCATGAAGGGTAACCGCGTGATCACGCCGGACCGGGGCGTGTTGCACGGAATCACCCGCCGGACGGTGCTGGAAATGGCCGAAGCCGAGGGGTTCGATGTGGAAACCCGCGCACTGCTTGTCTCGGAACTGATGGAAGCCGATGAGGTCTTTCTCAGTTCGTCCGGTGGCGGTGTGCTGCCTGTGCGGCGGATCAATGACCGGGTGTTTTCCAACGGCACCGCAGGGCCCATGGCGATGAAGCTCCGGCATCGCTATTTTGATCTCACGCTTGACCCGGCCTACCGCACCGAAATCACCTACGCCTCACCCAGCATCTGAACCTGATCTTTCAGGAACGGATAGGCCGCGATGGCAGGATCCAGCACGGTTTCTTGCAGGATCGGCCGCAAGGTCGCCGCGACCTGTGCGGGCATGTCCTGCAGCAGTTCCTTTCGGGCGGTCAGGCTGATTGTGCGGCTGAGCGGTTCAAGCGGCAACGCCACTACATCGATCTGATCGGCAAAGCGCTGCCCGCGCATCAGAGCCAAAGGCGTCAGGATCGACCACCCCGCGCCCTGCCCCACAAGCGCGAGGATCGCGTGATAGCTGTCCAGTTCAAACCGATGCGGCAGGCTTACATTCTGGCGCACCAGATGGGCGGTGATCAGGCGCCCCATGTAATGGCGCTGCGTGTACTGGATGAGCGGCAGGCGTTTGAGTTGCTCCAGCACATCTCCCGATGCGTCGATTGCCCCCTTGGGCGCGGCCACGATGAAGCGCTCCTTCAGCAAGGGATGCACCTCCACCCAATCGTCATCGCCGCCCAGATCGGCGGCCACGATCACATCCAGACTACGGGCATCCAGAAGTTCATAAAGGTAATGGCTGGCGCCCGTTTCCAACAGGAACTGACAGCCCTGCAACTCTTCGGCCATATGCGTGAGCAGCCGCGGTGTCACATCCGCCTCGAAATCCTCGATCATGCCAAGCCGGAAGCGCGTGAGCATGGACAGGTCCGACATGGCCAGTTCTGCCTTGGCCAAAGCGGCCTCATTCAGGATGACCTGCGCGCGGCGCTTCAGGATCTCACCCGCTGGCGTCAGGCGCACCGGCCGCGCATTGCGCTGCAACAGCGTCGCCCCTACGGCCGCCTCCAGATTGGTAAGCTGTTGCGATACGGCAGAGGGACTGGCCCCCAGCCGTTTGGCGGCGGCCGAAATGGAGCGCTCATCGGCTGTCGCCATGAACACCTCGATCCCCCAGAGCGTGATCCGTCCCGGGCTGTCGACCATGGTGAGCGCCCTTTTACTTGCTCATCTTGGACAGTTTATCCTGAAGTTCCGAAAGCTGCTTCTTGATCTCATCAAGCTCTTCTTCGGATTCTTCAGGTTCCGCGATGTCTTCTGCGGCAGAAGATGGCATCGTGGACATGCCCGGCATCGTGCCGGTCATCGCCTTCAGGAAGGCTTCCTGCTGGGCGCGCATCGCTTCCATCCCGGGCATGCCCGACAGCGGGTTGGCCTTGGCCATGTTTTCCATCATTTGGGATTGACCGCTGCGCAACATCTCAAAGGTGGTGGCCAGAAAATCCGGCACCATGGACTGCGCATGAGACGTGTAACTGCGCACCAGATCGTTCAGCACATTGATGGGCAGCATATTCTCCCCACGGCTTTCGTGCTCTGCAATGATTTGCAGCAGGTATTGGCGGGTCAGATCATCACCGGATTTCAGGTCTATGATCTGCACATCGCGACCGGACCGGATGAACTCCGCTATGTCTTCGAGGGTGACGTAATCAGACGTCTCCGTATTGTAGAGCCGTCGACTGGCATAGCGTTTGATCAGCAGGGGTTTGTCGGTATCTGCCAAGGTCGTTTCTCCGCTATGGCCTTCATGCTGCATGACAGCATAGCAGTTGCCGCGCAAATTGAAAGGCCGTGCAGAAAAGCAAAGAGCGGACGCTAAGCCCGCTCTTTGTCGTCGCGTCAGGTACCCGGCAGGGAGGAATGGGAACCCTAGCGATGCTCGTGTCCCGCCTTGGTGGCGGTGCCTATTACTTGGCGGTTGCTTTCTTGGCAGCAGCCGTCATGTCGTCGGTCGCTTTCTTGACGACCTTGGAAGCATCTTCCTGCAGGTCTTTGCCAGCAGCCATCAGAAGCTCAACCGTGTCCATCTGGACCTTTTTCGCGATCTCGGCGAAGGCGGCCATGTTTTCAGCTGCCACTTCGGCGTTAGCGGATGCGAAATCCGTCATCGCTTTGGCGTAGTCGGCCGGCTCAGTCTTCGCTTTGGTGACTTCGGTCAGCTTGGCGAGGGTTGTCTTGGCCCAGGTGCTGGACACTTCAGCGGACTTTTCAGCCGCTTCGAGCGCCACACCGGAGAGCTTCTCGCTCAGCGCGGCCTGGTTCTTGAAGGCGTCTTCCATTGCTTTGGTGTCAACGGGGAATGCGCCCATCATGTCTTTGAGGACGGCGTTGAAATCTTGTGCTTTAGCCATTGTCTATCTCCTTGGTAAGCGATCAGGCGCTGTCAACTTTCTGCGTCTGCAAACCACGTACATGCTGCAGTGCGGCATTTCAAGTCTTTTTTCTGCACTGCAGCAAAAAAGTTTACCCTAGGTCACTTTCCACTGAACTATCGCGATATGTCCTGTTGCTCTCGCGCTCTAAGAAATGGCCGGCTTTGGCCCTTATCTCTTGCACCGTCATGCTCGCCCCTTCATCCTGCGCGACATGAGCAGTCAGCCCACATGGGGGGTGGTCTCGACCATCAAAGCCCCAGCGCAGGACATACTAAACTTTGCCGCCTATCACCTCGACCTCGGGGCGAAGCGGATATTCATTTATCTGGATGTCCCCAACGATGCGGCCTTCGCCGCGTTAAAGGACCATCCTAAGTGCCGGGTCATCGTGACGAATGACGGATACTGGAAACGCCGCAAGGGTCGCCCCGAAAAACACCAGCCCCGTCAGACCGCCAACGCCACCCATTGTTACAATCGCGACCCTCAGGTAGATTGGCTTGCCCATATCGATGCCGATGAATTTCTTTGGTCGCCCGGCGCGCGCGCGATCGACCACCAACTGGCGGACGTGACCCCTGCCGCTCGCTCTGCCCGCGTGAAACCGATTGAAGCGCTGGAGGCTGACGCGCACGACCCCCCGGCCCCGGGCCAGACTTGGTGCAAAGGCTTTTCGCGTCACTTGCGCCCCCGGCGGACGGAGACGAACGCGATCTATCCGACCTATGGCGATCACCTCAATGGTGGGTTTCTCAGCCATGTCGCTGGCAAGGTTTTCGTGCGCACGGGTCAGGACAAAGTGTCTGTCCGCATCCACAACGCCTTTTTCGAAGGTGAGGCCGATCCAGATCCAGCCCCTCTTGAAAACATGCGCCTTGTCCACATGCATGCCCATAGCTGGGATCATTTCCATGGGCTCTATCAGTTCCGCCTCACCCAAGGGTCCTACCGCGAAAGCCTCAAACCCGCGCCGATGCCCGATGGTGTTGCCCTCAATATGAACCAGCTCTTCGCGGCGCTGGAAGACGAGGGCGGAGAGGACGCGGTGCGTGCGTTTTTCAAGGAAGTCTGCACCGCCACGCCGGACCTGCGCGCGCGTCTGAAGGAGTATGGCCATCTCTACGAGGTCACGCTCGATCTGGAGGCCAAACGCCGCAAACACTTCCCCAATGCGGGTTAAATCGGCAAAAAAGCCCTAAATCCTTCACCTTTTGACGATATTATCCTTCTTGGATTGACCCTACCCCGCAACCTACCGTAGATGGGCCATCCGGTGGAAACCGCTCAAAGCGCCGTTTCCCCTCATACGATACGAAGGCGGGCCAGGTCAGTGTCCGCAAACCTTGTGGACACATATGACGAAATTTTCTGAGCTGAACCTCAACCCCAAAGTATTGAAAGCCGTAGAAGAGGCGGGTTACGAAAACCCGACACCAATTCAGGAAGGGGCGATCCCGCCTGCACTGGAAGGTCGTGACGTTTTGGGCATCGCCCAGACGGGCACCGGCAAAACTGCCAGCTTCACCCTGCCCATGCTGTCGCTTCTGGCCCGTGGCCGAGCGCGTGCGCGCATGCCCCGTTCTCTGGTACTTTGTCCCACGCGGGAACTGGCCGCGCAGGTGGCCGAGAACTTTGATACCTACTCCAAGAACCTCAAGCTGACCAAAGCGCTGCTGATCGGCGGTGTCAGCTTCAAGGAACAAGAAGTCATCATTGACAAGGGCGTCGACGTACTGATCGCCACACCGGGCCGCCTGCT
>CAYMEC010000036.1:0-34720 GCA_964389425.1 uncultured Roseovarius sp. | reverse complement strand
CATACCTTGTTTGCAGGCAGGCCGGAGAATTTCTGCAAGGCCCAGACCATCGCATCGAGAGGGTTGGTGATGCAAATGACGAAAGCGTCGGGCGCGTTGGCCGCGATGCCTTCGCCCACGGATTTCATGACCTTGAGGTTGATGCCCAGCAGGTCATCGCGGCTCATCCCCGGTTTGCGGGCGACACCTGCGGTGACGATGCACACATCCGCGCCCGCGATATCGGCGTAATCCTGTGTGCCTTTGAGGTCTGCATCAAAGCCTTCCGAGGGCCCGGATTCAGCAATGTCGAGAGCCTTGCCCTGCGGAATGCCTTCGGCGATGTCGAACATGATGACATCCCCCAGTTCCTTCAGTGCCGCAAGATGGGCAAGCGTGCCCCCGATTTGTCCGGCGCCGATGAGCGCGATTTTGGGTCTGGCCATGAGATCAACTCCGATTGCTTCCCGATGTGATTGTTGTGCCAAGGGCTAGTCCCAAAGGCCGGGTCGCGCAAGTGTGCCGCGCCGCAGCGCTGTGGACAACTGCGTGCGGTATACCATGGTATGTGACGGATTTATGAAAGGAAAACAGATGCGTAGGACAACGGGCGCGCGGCATCATGGCGCAGCATGTTTACGCTATCGGTTTGGTAACGCGGTCACGGTGGTCGCGGCAAGGCGCGCTTTGGCGGCGCATGACAGCGAATCTTGCGTCGGAACAAAGCGCTGCTCCGACACAAGCTGTTTTGGCTCTTAGGCGTCGTCACCTGCGGCTGGCGCGGCTTCACTTAGCGTCTCGTAAGACTGGCCGCTGGCGACCATGCAGGTCAGGCCATTCACGGACGTGACCGTGATCGTCCAGGTGCCGGTTTCCTGAGAGGCAAACACCTCCACCACCGCGTTGTTGGAGCCGAGTCCCACCGATTGGCGCGATTCACCGTATCGGTCCGCCAGACGTTCGATCACCACGTCCCGAGGTGCACAATTTGCCGAAGCTGCCTGCGTTGAGAAACCGGTGGCCAAGACCAGAATCGCCGCAGACTTCATGATCTTCATGTTCATTAGAACCCCCTTTCTAGGGTTTGGTCCCTGTCCATTCCGCCTTTAGGGTCGTTTAGTCCTAACAAGCGAAGGTTAATGCAAAGTACGCAGGGAGTTTTCTGCACCGCGGCAAAAAATGGGTTGAACATTTCTGTCAAAAAGTGCCAATTCCGCGCACGAAAATTACCGGAAGGTGACACATGGATCTCGCCACTCATCCTTATCGCTCTGTTCTTTACATTCCGGCGTCGAAGGAACGCGCGTTGGAAAAGGCCCGCAACCTTCAGACCGATGCGATCATCTTTGACCTTGAAGACGCCGTTGCGCCCGAAGCGAAGGCCGATGCGCGCCAGACGCTGAAGGAGGCGTTACAGACCGGTGGCTATGGCAACCGCGCCAAAATCGTGCGGATCAATGCGCTGACCACGGAATGGGGCAACGAGGACGTGCGCGTGCTCCGCGATGCCGGCGCGGATATCTTTCTGCTGCCAAAGGTGAACAACCCGTCGGATGTGGATGCGCTGGCCGATCTGCTGGATCCCGGCATGCCCATCTGGGTGATGATGGAGACGCCCATCTGCGTGTTCAACGCGCCTGAAATTGCCGCCCATCATCGCGTGATGGGGCTGGTGACAGGCACGAATGATCTGACCAAGGATCTGGGGTGCCGGTATCGGCCGGATCGTTTGCCGCTGATGACGGCCTTGCAGCGCATCGTCATGGCGGCGCGTGCTGCGCGCGGTGTGGTGGCGATTGACGGTGTCTACAACCGGTTCCGCGATGGTGAGGGACTGAAGGCGGAATGCGAACAGGGGCGCGATCTGGGGTTTGACGGCAAGACGCTCATTCACCCTATGCAGATTGATGTGACGAACACGGCCTTTGCACCTTCGGAGTCGGAGATTGATCTGGCGCAGCGGCAGATTGCAGCCTTTGAGGAAAGCCACGCGTCGGGCCTCGGGATTGCCGTGGTGGACGGGCAGATTGTCGAAAACCTGCATATCGTTGCGGCGAAACGGACGCTGGCCAAAGTCGAGGCCATTGCAGCCATGGCGGCAGAGTGATGGCCATGTTGTTGATGATCCTCGGGCTTGCGATCTGGACGGGTGCCCATGTGCTGAAGCGTGTGGCGCCAGGCGCGCGGACCGCATTGGGCGAAAAGGGGCGCGGTGTGATCGTAGGGTTGCTGGTTTTGTCCATCGTGCTGATGGTTGTAGGCTATCGCGGCGCGGAAGGGCCCGTGTTCTGGGGGCGCAACGCGGCGCTGACCGGTATCAATAACCTGCTGATGCTGCTGGCGCTGTATCTTTTCGCTGCGGCCGGGGCCAAGACAGCGCTGGCGCGGCGCATGCGCCATCCGATGCTGGCGGCGGTAAAGGTGTGGGCACTGGCGCATATCCTCGTGAACGGCGATGTGGCGTCTTTCGTGCTGTTTGGTGGTCTGCTGGGCTGGGCCGTGCTGCATATGATCTTGATCAACCGGACAGAACCGGAATGGACCCCGCCTGCGCCCGCGCCCGTTAAAAAGGAAGTGAGTGCAGTGGTGATCACGGTGGTGATCTACGCGCTGATTGCCGTGATCCATGGCTGGCTTGGCTATGGCGTATTTGGGTGAGGGACCATGAAACTCTATCGATTTCTGAGCGCGGATGACACCTCCGCCTTCTGCCACAAGGTAACGCAGGCGTTGAACACGGGCTGGGCGCTACATGGTTCCCCTACATACGCGTTCGATCAGGCCAATGGCGTGATGCGCTGCGGGCAGGCCGTGGTGAAAGAGGTCGAGGGCGAATACAGCCCCGATGTGAAGCTGGGAGAGCAGTGATGGCCAAGACCAACCCAGGCCGGTTTTTTGAAGACTACACAGTGGGTGAGACGATCCACCATGCTGTCCCGCGCACGGTGTCGGGCGGGGAACGCGCACTATACCACGCGCTCTATCCGGCGCGGCACGCGATTTATTCTTCCGATGCGTTTGCACAAGGCTGTGGGTTGCCCGCCGCCCCGCTGGATGACATCGCGGCGTTCCATGTGGTCTTTGGCAAGACGGTGCCGGATATCTCTCTCAATGCGCTGGCCAATCTGGGCTATGCGGAAGGGCGTTGGCTGAAGCCGGTGTGGCCCGGGGATACGATCCGGTCGACTTCCGAAGTGATCGGGGTAAAGCAGAATTCAAACGGCAAATCCGGCGTTGTCTGGGTGCGGACCAAGGGCATGAACCAGCGCGATGAGGTCGTGCTTGACTATGTGCGCTGGGCGATGGTGCGCAAACGTGACGTGGAGGCGGCGGTGCCTGAGACGGTGATCCCGGACCTGAAATCGGCGCTTGAAGTGAGCGATCTCGTGGTGCCCGAGGGGCTCGATTTCACCAATTACGATTTCACGCTGGCGGGGGAGCCGCATCGTTGGGGTGACTATGAGGTTGGTGAGACGATCGATCACGTCGACGGTGTGACGGTGGAAGAGGCCGAACACATGATGGCGACGCGGCTGTGGCAGAACACGGCGAAGGTCCATTTTGACGTTGGGTCGCGCCCCGATGGACGGCGGCTCATTTATGGTGGGCATGTGATTTCCATGGCGCGCGCGTTGTCCTTCAACGGGCTGGCGAATGCGCAGGTGGTTGTGGGGCTGAATGGCGGGACGCATGCCAATCCCTGCTATTCGGGTGATACGATCAAGGCATGGTCAGAGGTGCTGGACAAGGCGGAAACCTCTGCGCCGGGCGTGGGTGCCTTGCGGCTGCGCCTCGTGGCCACGAAAGGTGGCGTGCCGTTTGAGTTGAAGGGCGAGGATGGGAAGTATCTGCCCGATGTGATGCTCGATCTGGACTACTGGGCGTTGATTCCGGTCTAAAGATTTTATGCCTCCGGCGGGAGTATTTCTGGCCAAAAAGAAGGACAGGCTACACCTTCTTTTGGCTAAAAATACTCAAGCAACCGTGACCATGCGCGGCGTGTTTGCCCACTTTGCAGAACAGGTTTCACAGGGCATTCTATGCGGATGTTCCGCGCTCTAGTCTCTGCCTTTTCCATATTTCTGTGTGCGCCCGTCTGGGCTTGTGAGATTGCATTGGTGCTGGCGGTGGATGTGTCTGGGTCGGTGGATCGCGATGAATATCGCATTCAGATGGATGGGCTGGCGGAGGCGTTTCGCGACCCCACCGTGGCGGGCACGTTGGTGGCCGGCAAGGCGGCGATCATGGTTGTGCAATGGACGGGAACAACGCGGCAGGCCGTGTCTGTGCCATGGGTGCAGGTCACCAGCCCTGATGATCTTGAGGCATTGGCCCGGCGCATCGAGAGGGTGCCGAGGGAATGGCGCAATTACTCCACCGCGATCGGGGAGGCGCTGACGTTTTCGGCAAAGCAATTTGAGACTGCGCCGGTATGTGACCGGCGTGTGATTGATATATCGGGCGACGGGACGTCGAATGAGGGGATTGCCCCTGATGAGGTGCGCGCCGGGTTGGATCGTCTGGATATCACCGTCAATGCGTTGGTGATCGAAGGGGCGGAGCCGGATTTGACGGCCTATTACCGCAGGCATGTGATTTCCGGCGCAGGCGCATTTGTCATCACGGCAAACAGTTATGACGACTACCCCAAGCGGATGCGGATGAAACTCTTGCGGGAGGTGACAGACCCTGTGTCGATGCGGGTGCAACCACGGCTCAGGACCGCGCTGAGATCACATTAAAATTCCCGTGATCACAAACACATCCGCAAAAGTTCGATTTTCTCGTCCTGCGACTACGTATCCACTTATTGAGGGTGTGCAGTCTTGATCAACGCGTTTAAGACTGTGGGAGTGACCTTTGCCAGCGACGCTTTGACATGCTTCGTCAATTTCTACGCGTCCAGCCTTATCGGAGGACCCGGACATGGCCGATGTGAATCGCGGAAACAGACCGCTATCGCCACATCTGACAATCTACCGCCCGCAACTGACCTCCATGACGTCGATCCTGACGCGGATCACGGGGAATGCCTTGCTGATCGCAGCTTTGCTGATCGTGTGGTGGTTTTTCGCCGCGGCGACCTCACCTGAATATTTCGCGCTGGCGGATCGGGTTTTGACCAGTTTTCTGGGCGATCTGATCCTGCTGGGGTCGGTCTGGGCGCTTTGGTATCACCTGTTGGCAGGGGTACGGCACCTGATCTGGGACAACGCGATGATGCTGGATATCCCGACGGCGGAAAAGCTGGGCTGGGCTGTCGTGGGCGGGTCTATCGTGCTGACCATAATCACTGTGATCGCGGTTTGAGGAGGCGGGCATGATTTCGAAACTCAAATACGCCTTCACACACGGATCGCTGAGCGAGGCGGTGCATCATTTCGTGCTGATGAAAGTGACGTCGATCGCGCTTCTGGTGCTGATCCCGTTGTTCGTCTTCACCGTGGGACCGATGATCGGACAGCCTCATGAAGAGGTTCTGGCCTTTTTTGCAAAGCCCTTCCCGGCGGTTGTGGTCGCGCTGACCTTCGTCGTTGGCTTCAAGCATTTCAGCGACGGTGTGCAAACCCTGCTGGAGGACTATGTTCACGGGACAGCGCGCAAAGTTTCCATCCTGATGATGACCTGTCTGAGCTACGCTGTAATGTTCATGGGTCTTTATGCAATCGTGAAGATCGCGCTCTGACGCGCGGACGGAGAGAGTTTTATGGCAGCTTACGAATACGAGACGCATGACTATGACGTCGTGGTCGTTGGGGCCGGCGGCGCGGGTCTGCGCGCCACGCTGGGTATGGCCGAACAAGGGCTGAAAACAGCCTGCATCACCAAGGTGTTCCCGACCCGGTCCCACACGGTGGCCGCACAGGGCGGCATTGCGGCGAGCCTTGGGAACATGGGGCCTGATAGCTGGCAGTGGCACATGTATGACACTGTGAAGGGGTCGGACTGGCTGGGTGACACGGATGCGATGGAGTATCTGGCCCGTGAAGCGCCAAAGGCGGTTTACGAGTTGGAGCATTACGGTGTTCCATTCAGCCGCACTGAAGAAGGCAAGATTTATCAGCGCCCGTTTGGCGGCCATACGACCGAGTTTGGCGAAGGCCCGCCGGTGCAGCGCACCTGTGCGGCGGCGGACCGGACAGGGCACGCGATTTTGCACACGCTTTATGGGCAAAGCCTGAAGAACAATGCGGAATTCTACATTGAGTATTTCGCGATTGATCTCGTGATGACGGATGGCGTCTGCACCGGCGTGGTCTGCTGGAAGCTGGATGATGGCACGATGCATGTCTTCAACTCGAAGATGGTTGTGCTGGCCACTGGCGGTTATGGTCGGGCCTATTTCAGCGCGACGAGTGCGCATACCTGCACCGGTGATGGCGGCGGTATGGTCGCCCGCGCAGGTCTGCATTTGCAGGATATGGAATTCGTGCAGTTTCATCCCACGGGGATCTACGGCTCGGGCTGTCTGATCACGGAAGGCGCGCGCGGGGAAGGTGGATACCTCACCAATTCCGAGGGCGAGCGGTTCATGGAGCGTTATGCGCCCAACTACAAGGATCTTGCGCCGCGCGATTACGTGAGCCGGTCGATGACCATGGAAATTCGCGAGGGCCGTGGTGTGGGCGCGGAAGGTGATCATATTCACCTGAACCTCAGCCACTTGCCGCCTGAGGCGTTGCAGCTGCGCCTGCCGGGGATTTCGGAAAGCGCGCGCATCTTTGCCGGTGTGGATGTCACCAAGGAGCCGATCCCGGTTCTGCCCACCGTGCATTACAACATGGGCGGCATCCCGACCAACTATTGGGGTGAGGTGATCAGCCCGACGGAGGATGATCCGAACCGCATCGTTCCTGGCTTGATGGCCGTGGGTGAGGCGGGGTGTGCCTCTGTCCATGGGGCGAACCGGCTTGGGTCCAATTCGCTGATTGACCTTGTGGTGTTTGGCCGGGCGTCGGCCATTCGGGCCGGTGTCGTGGTTGATCGGGAGGCTGCGCGGCCCGATACGAACAAGGGTGAGGTCGACAAGATCTTCGACCGCTTCGACGGGTTGCGCTACGCCGATGGGGCGGTGCCGACGGCGGAACTGAGGCTTGAAATGCAGAAGACCATGCAGGCGGATGCCGCCGTGTTCCGGACGTCGAAGACCATGGCCGAGGGCGTGGAGAAGATGGACGCCATCGCCAAGAAGCTCGATGATGTGAAGGTCACGGATCGCAGCCTCTACTGGAACTCCGACCTGATGGAGACACTGGAGCTGACGAACCTTATGCCCAACGCGCTGGCCACGATCTATGGTGCCGAGGCGCGGCATGAGAGCCGGGGCGCCCATGCCCATGAGGACTTTACCACACGCGATGATGAAAACTGGCGGGTGCACACAGTCGCCAAGGTGGATGGGCCGGAATGCACGCTGACCTATCGCCCGATCATTGAAGCACCGCTGACCGAAGAAAGTGACGGTGGGATTGAACTGAAGAAGATCGCGCCGAAGGAACGGACGTTCTGATGCGGTTTTGCACAATGGGTGCGGTTGCTCTCGTGGCGGGCTGCGGGGCGGCGCAGGATGCTGCCGACGCCGTGGCGCGGGACCGGGCGAAGCTGGTGGTGAATGGGGTCGTGCAGAACCGTTTTCCCGGCGTGAATTCAGCGCCCGTCACCGATTGCATTATTGATGCGGCCTCTGCCGGGGAGATCATTCAGATCGGGTCAGCCTCTGTCACCGGTGTCACGCAAAGCACCGTCGAGCAGGTGGTGGAGATCGCCGGGAGGGAGCAATCTGTTAGATGCATCGCCCAGAATTCTTCTAGTTTGTTGAGCTTTTGAAATATGAACACGCTCCGCTGCGACCATTCGACCAAGCCAACCCCCTGCACGAAGGGGCGGATTGGTCTATGCTAAGGTCCAGCAACGTATACGGAACACAGCCAAGGCAGATCTTCAGGAGACGATCATGGTCCAGCTAGCCCTTCCAAAGAATTCCCGGATCACGCGCGGGAAAACATGGCCCAAGCCCAAAGGGGCGAACAACACGCGTAAATTCCAGATTTATCGCTGGAACCCGGATGACGGGGAAAATCCGCGGATTGATACCTATTACGTCGACCTGAACACCTGCGGGCCGATGATCTTGGACGCGCTGATCAAGATCAAGAATGAGATTGATCCGACGCTGACATTCCGCCGGTCCTGCCGCGAGGGGATTTGCGGGTCATGCGCGATGAATATCGGCGGGATCAACACACTGGCCTGTATCCACGGGATTGATGAGACACCCAACGGGACTGTGAAGATTTACCCCCTGCCGCACATGCCGGTGGTAAAGGACCTGATTCCGGATCTGACACATTTCTACGCCCAGCATGCGTCGATCATGCCGTGGTTGGAGACGAAAACGCAGCGGCCAGAGAAAGAATGGCGGCAGTCGATTGAGGATCGGGAGAAACTCGATGGGCTGTATGAATGCGTGATGTGTGCGTCTTGTTCGACGTCCTGCCCCAGCTATTGGTGGAACGGCGACAAGTATCTTGGGCCGGCGGCGCTCTTGCACGCCTATCGCTGGATCATTGACAGCCGGGATGAGGCGCGGACGGAGCGGTTGGATGATCTGGAAGATCCGTTCAAGCTCTATCGCTGTCACACGATCATGAACTGCGCGAAGACCTGCCCGAAGGGTCTGAACCCCGCCAAGGCGATTGCCGAGATCAAGAAGATGATGGTGGAGCGCGCCGTCTGACCTGACCATGAGTGAGTGGATCACCTTTGAAGGCAAGGTGGTTCCGATGGAATGGGGCAAGAGCGTTTACACGGTTTTGCCGCTGCCAAGAGATGTGTCTGACGCGTTGCGCGCGCAGGGCGCCAAGCGCGTTGATGTCGAGATGAATGACTGCCCGTTTAACATGGCGCTCACGAAAGGCCCGGTTCTGGAACAGGTCTTTGTCTACGCCGGAAAAAAGATATTGGCTGAGGCTGGTATTGAACCGGGAGACTTGATCGACGTCCGTATGCGTAAAGCCGACCCGGATGCGGTGGATGTGCCAAACGAATTGTTGCTGGCGATCCGGCAAGGCGGTGCGATAGAGGCGTGGGAGGCGCTGACGCCCGGTCGCAAACGTGGATTGATTCACATGGTTATGAGCGCAAAGAGGGAAGAAACCCGTCGAGGGCGGGCGGCCAAGCTGATCGCGGAATTGAAAGGCTGAGGCTTGGGTGTTCTGCCTGAAGGATTGGGCCTCTCCGAACAATCGGATTTGAGTATTTTTGGCAAGATGAAGCCGGGCCGGGGTTTACATGAGCCGTTTATGCGCTTTGTCTGGGCGGGTGTCGAGACAAGGAGCGCGCATGACCATTCCCGCTGATGCCGAGACCCGCCGGGCTGTGAAGCCGGTGATTTGCTATCCAAACGATACGCTGCCCAAGCCGGACATGGCGCTTTATGCCGCTGCGCGGGAGGGCGCGGTGAAGATCAGCGAGGTTGTTGCGCAGCCACGTGATGCCAGTTGCTTTCACGTCAAAGCAGGCCAGTTTTTTCGGATTTCCAGCATTGAGGGACCACAGGTTGGCGATTTGAACCTGTGGAATGCCCATGATCTGAATGAACGGTTCTACACCGGGAAATCCCGGGCGCTGCATGGCACGCATCTGACGAAGGGCGAGCGGATGTGGTCATCCTTTCCCTATTTGCGCCCGATGGCCACGATCACGGAAGACACTCTAGGATGGTACGGTTTCGATGAGTTTGGCGGGTCGGTTCATGATGTGATTGGCACGCGGTGCGATCCTTACACGGGGAACCTGCTGGCGGGGTCGCAGTATCATCATTGTTGTCATTCGAACCTGACCCGCGCCTTGGCCGAGGAAACGGGGATGACGCTGCAAGAGGCAGAGCCCCATGTGCATGATGTGCTGAATGTTTTCATGTGTACGGGATTCACACGCGATACCGGCCAGTACTTCATGAAGGCCAGCCCCGTGCGGCCCGGTGATCATCTGGAGTTTTTCGCCGAGATTGACCTGCTGGGCGCGTTGTCGGCCTGTCCTGGGGGTGATTGTTCTTCGGAGCATTCCAGCGATGCGGCGGCGTGCCATCCGTTGTTGGTAGAAGTGTTTGCGCCCAAGGACGATGCGCTGGACGGGTGGGAGCCACCCACTGTGAACGGGTATGACCGTAGCCATGGAATGCGCGATGAGTGATGAGTTGCCCAATACCCAAGCCGCGCGCGTCGATTGGGTGATCCGCGCGCCCTCCAATGCGGAAATGCAGCGTCGTTATGACATCTGGGCGGCGAAATATGATGGCGATGTCGGGTCCCTGGATGACTACATCGCGCCTGCGGAATTGACCAAGGTGGCCGCCGATGCGCTGGACCGGGATGCTCATGTGATCGACGCGGGCGCGGGAACCGGGCTGGTTGGGTCTGCGCTGAAGGACGCGGGGTTTTCGAACCTCACCGCGCTCGATTACTCCAAGGGGATGCTGGAACTGGCGGAGGCCAAGGGAATTTATGGCGCGCTGCATCAGGTGGATCTAAGCCGGGAGACCGCGTTGCCTGCCGACATGTCCGATGCGCTTGTGACCTGTGGGACGACAACGCAAGTGCCGCCCTCAGCCTTGCGGGAATATGTGCGGCTGGTGCGGCCCGGGGGCAAGATCGTGTTCGCCGTGGTGACGGGGACCTGGGAGGAAAATGGCTATGGCGAGATACAGAACGAGTTGGAGGCGGCGGGGCGGCTCAGCGTGGTCTCCAAAGGCGAGCCGTTTCAGATGATGCCCACCACAGAGCCGCAGTTTATCTGCGAGATTTGGGTGATGGACGTTTTATAGGGGAGGCAGGACATGCCTGGAGCAGAATTACTGATCGCTTTCTTCGTGGCGGGACTGGTGTTTGCAGTCATGCCGGGCCCAGGCGTTCTTTATACGATTGCGCGCACCTTAAGCGGCGGGCGACGCGTGGGATGCCAAGCTGTTCTTGGATTGCATGTGGGCGGGTATGCCCATGTGATCGCTGCGGCCTTGGGCCTTACGATCCTTTTTGAAGCGGTTCCCCCGCTTTACACTGCTCTGAAACTCGCAGGTGCTGGCTACTTGATTTACCTGGGCGTTCGCACCTTGATCGCGCGTCCTCTGCATGAGGCTGAGGGCGACTTACCGAAACCCGTTGCGCGCGCCTTTCACCAGAGTGTGCTCGTGGAAGTCCTGAACCCGAAAACGGCCTTGTTCTTTTTGGCGTTTCTACCGCAATTCACGGATCCCGCAGCTGCGTTGCCGATCTGGGTGCAATTCCTTGTGTTGGGCACAGTGGTCAATGTGATGTTTTCTGCAAGTGATCTGGCCTATGTGTTTCTGGCTGATCGTATGGCCCGGACGCTCAAAGGCCCAAATCGCGCGACGCGCTGGGTGCAGCGCGTTGGTGGTGGAATCCTTGTAGGGCTGGGTGCCAACCTCGCGCTGAACCGATCTTGAGGTCAGGCCCCTGCGCGGATCAGGGCATCGACATGCAACGCGCCTGCCCGCTCTAGCGCGCCAAGGTCATATCCGCCTTCGAGACAGGAGACGACGCGGCCCTTTGCGTGCTTTGCTGCTACAGCGCAGAGTTTTTGTGTGACCCATTCGAAATCGGCATCTGTGAAGTTGAGGTTGGCCAGAGGGTCGGCCTCATGCGCATCAAACCCGGCAGAGATGATCAGAAGTTCCGGTTGAAACTCTTCCAGCGCTGGAAAGACCATACCTTCGTAGGTGGATCGGAAGCCTTGTGACCCGGTGCCGGGGGACAGCGGAATGTTGAGGACGTTGTTGTGATCGCCTGTCTCGGACGCCGCGCCGCTGCCCGGCCAAAGGGGCATTTGATGCGATGAGATGAACAGCGTGCGCGCCTCGGATTTCAAGAGGTCTTGGGTCCCATTGCCATGGTGGACGTCAAAATCCACCAGCGCCACGCGGGACAGGCCATGGCGTTCGAGCGCATGTTTGGCCGCGATGGCGACATTGCCGAAGAAACAAAACCCCATGGGCGTTGCGGTTTCCGCGTGGTGCCCCGGCGGGCGGCAGGCGACAAAAGCGTTCTGCGCGGTGCCGTCCATGACCATGTCCACCGCCTTGATCGCGCCCCCTACGGCGCGGCGCGCGGCGATGTAGGACCCAGGCGACATGAAGGTATCTGCGTCGATTTGCACGCTGCCCGCCGTTGGCGTGGCAGAGGCGATTGTGTCGATGTAGCTTGAAGGGTGGCAGAGCTGGATGTCTTCGTCCGAACACTCGGGCGCCTCTTCGCGCAGCAGGTTCTTGCCTTCAAGCGCGGGCAGAAGATGTTCCAGACGCGCGACACGCTCGGGATGGCCTGGTGGGGTCACGTGACCCAGAAAATCAGGATGGGTGATCAGCGCCGTTGTCATGCAAAACCTCCGAAAATCAGGGCAAGCCTAAGCCTATGGACCGGCTTGTCCAGACTTGTCTTGTTCGATCCGGCGGCGCATGCAATTCTTTGAACATGGAAGAGGACGCAGGCACCGCATTAGACAGTGCAGAGCAGACAGACGGTGCCAATGATGTTCCGACTGAGGCATCCGGCGAAGCCCCCGTGGACGTCACGGAGCAAGCGCAAGAAATTGCATTGGGTCTTTGGGATCTGCTGCACGGGTTTTTCCTGAACCTTCTGCGACCGTGGAACGCCTATCAGTTGGGCATCATCCTTGCGCTGATGGTGGCAGCCTTCCTTTTGCAGCGCTTTCTGGGGCCGCGTATTCTGGAGTGGATGCGAACGCGCGAAGGTTGGCCCAAGTGGCGTCTGCGGGTGTTGCTGGTGCTGCACAAGCGATTGTCGCTGATTTTCTTCGTGCTGCTGATCTGGCCCACCTACTGGATCATGCAGGAAACGACATGGCCCAGCCGATCCTACGTGATTGGGATCGTGGCGCAGCTTTCCATGGCGTGGCTGCTGATCGCCATCGTCACACGTTTCATCGCCAATGGAATCGTGCGATCGCTGGTGCGGTATGTCGGGTGGGCCTGGGTCACGCTCAGCATTTTGGGTGTCACGGAAGAGGCGCAGGTGTTGCTGGACAATGCCGCGGTGGAGTTTGGCGGCATTCGCTTGTCGGTCTGGATCGTCTTGCAGGCCATCGCGGCGCTTCTGGTGCTGCTTTACGGCGCGCGGTTCCTGTCGACGGCAACCGCCGCGCAGATCCGGCGCAATGATGACATTTCGCCGTCGATGCAGGTTCTGGCGATCAAGATCCTGCAATTGTTCCTTTATGGGGCGGCGTTCTTCATTGGTCTCAACGCCGTGGGAATCGATTTGACAGGCCTCGCGGTGCTGTCGGGGGCCATTGGTGTGGGCCTTGGTTTTGGCCTGCAAAAAGTGGTGTCGAACCTCGTGTCAGGGGTGATCATCCTGCTGGACAAGTCCATCAAGCCGGGCGACGTGATTTCGCTGGGGGAGACCTTTGGCTGGATCAATTCGCTGGGGGCGCGCTACGTCTCCATCACCACGCGGAACGGAACCGAATACCTGATCCCCAACGAGGATCTGATCACCGGGCAGGTGGTAAACTGGTCCCATTCCAATGATTTTGTTCGGCTCGATATCTACTTCGGGACAGCATATGGCGATGACCCGCATCTGGTGCGAAAGATCGCTGTTGAGGCCGCACAACAGGTGAACCGCGTGCTGAAGGATCGCGCGCCGGTGTGTCATATCGTGGGGTTCGGGGACAGTTCTGTCGATTACATCCTGCGTTTCTGGATCAGCGACCCGACGGGTGGACTCACCAATATTCGCGGCAATGTCTATCTGGCGCTTTGGGATGCGTTTCAGGAACATGGTGTTTCCATCCCCTTCCCGCAGCGCGAGGTGCGCATGCTTGGCGAAGATGAAACCCAGAAGGCAAAACCAGCCTAAGCGGCAGGTGGCGCAAAAAGGCCACGTCATTCCTTGGGGACATGTGATTCATTGAAATGTCATGAGCTGCTTGTTACCTTTGAGACAGGCCCCGTGGCTGGGGCGCAACCCATAAGGAGGCTTTACCCCTGTCTTTCACGGCTGATGCGGCCATGACCGCAGACAATGGTGCACCTGTGACGGTGCCACCTCAGGGCGCTTCAAGCGAAGAGCAGCTGACGCGCATTCTTTCTTCCCTCTCAGACGACAAAGCCGAAGACATCGTGCAGATCGACCTGCGCGGGAAAACGGCGATTGGCGATTACATGGTGATCTGTTCGGGCCGTTCGACCCGTCAGGTTACGGCGATATCGGAAAAGCTGGCGGAACGGCTGAAGACAGAGCTGGGCGTTCTGGCCAAGATCGAGGGCAAGGACACCGGTGATTGGGTTCTTTTGGACACGGGCGATGTGATCGTTCACGTCTTCCGGCCCGAGGTGCGGGATTTCTACCAGCTTGAAAAGATGTGGATGCCGGGCCCCAAAGCCGCCGCCACCTGACGCATGCGTGTGCATGTTTGCGCGGTGGGCCGCCTGAAGGCGGGCCCGGAGAGCACGCTTATTGATGACTATCTTAAGCGGTTTGACCGCACGGGCCGAGCGCTTGGGCTTGGCCCCTGTGCTGTACATGAGGTGGATGAACGCAAAGCGTCCGACATGTCCAGAGAGGCGGTTTTGTTGGATCGTGCTGTGCCCGAGGGCGCGGTGCGCGTGGTGCTGGATGAGCGCGGCAAGCTGATCAGTTCCATTGAATTTGCCGATAGGATGGCTCGCTGGCGCGATGACGGTCGCGGGGATGTGGCGTTTATCATTGGTGGGGCGGATGGGCTGGACCCGGCGTTTCGTGCGCGCGCCGATATGGGCCTTTCCTTTGGCAAGATGGTGTGGCCGCATATGCTGGCGCGAGTGATGCTGAGTGAGCAGCTGTATCGTGCCGCGACGATTTTGGCGGGGACGCCGTATCACCGCGTTTGAAGCACTGGTGCGGAATCAAGGGCGTAGCCCGCCGTGCCTTCGTCAAACCCCCGCCAGGGCCTGGCGAAATGTCGAGGTATGCGCACTGTTCGACCACACAGTGGAACGTCACGACAAAACGCCCGCGCTTGAGGTCGTGGTCGCCAGACCGGGGCCTGACGAAGGTGCTCCTCCATGCCGCACCCAAAAAAAGCCGCGATAAGAACCGCGGCTTTTACGATTGATCCGGGTTCACTTACTGACCGTTCAGAGCATTGAGCCCTTTGAGAATATCGATGGCGTAGGCCAGTTGGTAATCCTCTTCGCGCAGTTCGGCCACTTCCTCGGCGCGCTTGAGGTCCTCTTCGATCACGCGAAGCTCTTCCTCGCTCAGGCTGTCATTGTCGAGGCTGCCGCGCAGGTCGGCCTCGGAACGGCCGGGGCGATCATCCTCTTCCTCGTCCTCGGTTGCGGAAGGGCGGGGTTGTTCGACGAAGATGTCAGGGGACACGCCAAGGGCCTGGATCGACCGGCCCGAGGGGGTGTAGTAGCGCGCTGTTGTCAGGCGCATGGCACCGTCGCCGCGCAACGGCATGACCGTCTGGACAGAGCCCTTGCCAAAACTCTTCGTGCCCACGACGATGGCGCGGCGGTGGTCTTGCAGGGCGCCCGCGACAATCTCAGACGCAGAGGCCGACCCGCCATTGATCAGTACCACGATAGGCAGACCCTCGGCGAGGTCGCCCTCTGTGGCATTGAAGCGTTCGCCATCAGCTGGGTCACGACCCCGGGTGGAGACGATCTCCCCCTTGTCGAGGAACGCGTCAGAGACCTTGATGGCCTGGTTCAGCAAGCCACCGGGGTTGTTGCGCAAATCGAGAACGATGCCGGAGATTGCGTCACGACCGCCGGCCTCTTCGATCTGTTCCTTCAGGCCAGATTCAAGGTTGCGGTAGGTCTGGTCGTTGAAGGTGCTGACGCGCAATACCACCGCATCGCGTTCCGTGCGGGCGCGCACGGCGGTCAGTTTGATCGTGTCGCGGATGATCGAAACGTCGAAAGGTTCAGCCTCGCCTTCGCGAACCACGGTGATCACGATCTCGGATCCCACAGGGCCACGCATCAGATCGACCGCTTCATTCAAGGTCAGGCCCAGAACGCTTTCGCCGTCCACATGGGTGATGAAATCGCCGGCTTCCATCCCGGCCTCATCCGCGGGGGTGCCATCCATCGGTGTGACAACTTTCACGAAGCCTTCTTCCTGCGTCACCTCAATGCCCAAACCACCGAATTCACCGCGCGTCTGCACGCGCATATCGGCGGCGTCATCAGGAGACAGATAGCTGGAATGAGGGTCAAGCGAGGTCAGCATGCCATTGATCGCAGCATCAATCAGTTCGCTTTCATCCACTTCTTCCACGTATTGGGAGCGGATGCGGTCAAAGATATCGCCGAATAGATCCAGCTGTTCATAGACATTGGTGTTGCGCTCTGCCTCTTGCGCCAGAAGTGGCGCGGCCACCTGCGTCGTCACTACGGCGCTTGTCAGTGTGCCGATTGCTGCCGCCATCAGAAACTTTTTCATACGTCAGTTCATCCTCTATCCGTCTTGAACCAGAGCTCCGGATCGACCGGCTCGTTCTGTTCCCGAAATTCTATGTAGAGTGTTTCGGAGTTTGCAACACCTGCGCCGTCCTCACTCTGGGGCACGATCAAGTCATTTCCTGCCCCGTCATTTCCTGTATCAGGCCCTGCCATGAGGCCCACCGGGCTGCCGCCGGGCAGCACCTCACCTGCCGTACCATAGACCACATCGAGCCCGGCGATCACAAGTAAAATACCCGCTTCCGGCTCCAGAATGATCACGTTCCCGTAATCCAAAAGCGGGCCGCGATAGCGCACAGTTGCGGCGGCGGGTGTGGTCACCAAAGCACGGGGACGCGTGGCCATTACCAAGCCGGGGCGGGCGATGCCGGCGGCATCCGCTTCGCCTGCGCGGCGCAGGATTGTCCCGTTGACGGGCAAGGGCAGAAGCCCCTTCCGGTCTGAGATACCCGGCAAGCTGCCCGGTGTCTCGTTGATGGCGATTTCGCTGAGGCCGCTGGCGAAACCTTCCAGTGTCTCGGTCGAGGCAATGAGTAACGCGGTCTTGACCGGATCCTCGGTGAAACGCTGGGGCAAATCGGTGCGATCGGCCATGGCCTGGCTGAGTTGCGCGCGGGCGGTTTGGGCGCCTTGCAACCCGTCTACCAGAGTATTCGCCGCGCTTTCCTGTAGGGCGCGCAGGACCGAAAGCTCATAGAGGTCATCGCGCAGGCGGGTGGCTTGCGCCTCTAGCGCGGGGGTGACATCGGCCACGATCATACCCGAACGGGCGGTGCCCAAGGCGCCAGAGGGATGCAGCAACAGGGCAGGTGACGGGTTCGCGCCGATGGTTTGCAGCACGCCCAGAAGGCGGGCGATGTCGTCTTCCCGCGCTGCGAGATCGCGGGCGAGTGCATTTTCCCGGATCGCTGCGCGGCGCAGGCCGTTGCGCATGGCCTCGAGCCCGTCTTCGAAGGCGCGGATGGTTTCTGTCAGGGCGCGGACGCGGTCGCGGGCGCCTTCAGCCTGATCCAGAAGGACAGCCGCGTCATTCAGCCGGTCTGCGGCGGCGCGGGCAGCATTGGCGGGGTCACTTTCCTTCGCGAGTGCGCTGCCCATCAGGGCAAGGGTGAAAGCAATGGCGCGCAGGATCATGTAATCAGGGTCTTCCCGGTCATTTCAGGCGGTGTGTCCAATGACATGAGATGTAAGACCGTCGGGGCAAGGTCTGCAAGCCGTCCAGAGCGGAGTTTCGCCTTTTCCGGCCCGTTCACGAGGATCACCGGCACCGGGTTGAGCGTGTGAGCGGTGTGGGGCGACCCTGTGACGGGGTCGATCATCACCTCGCAATTGCCATGGTCGGCAGTGATGATCATGGCGCCGCCTGCTGTGTCCAGTGCTTCCAGTATGCGCCCGAGCCCCTGATCCACCGCTTCGCAAGCTGCAATGGCCGCGCCCAGATCGCCGGTGTGGCCGACCATGTCGGGGTTGGCGTAGTTCACGACGATGAAGTCATAGCCCGCTTCAATCGCGCCGACGACCTGGTCGGTGACGCTGACCGATGACATCTCCGGTTGCAGGTCGTAGGTGGGCACCTTGGGCGAGGGGGACATGTGGCGCACCTCCCCCGGCTCGGCTTCTTCCTTGCCGCCGTTGAGGAAGAAGGTCACGTGGGGGTATTTTTCCGTCTCTGCGGTGTGGAATTGGCGCAGACCATGTGCCCCGACCCATTCGCTCAGCGTGTTGGGCGGGCGTTCATCGGGGAAGATGCAATCCATGTAGGTTGCATGATTGTCGGAATACTCTGTGAACCCGCTGACGATGGCGAATTCGGGCCGGATCCCGGTGTCAAACTTGTTGAACCCGGGATCAGCGAAGGCGGCCATGATTTCGCGCGCCCGGTCGGCGCGGAAATTGAGGCAGAGGATGCCGTCGCCATCCTCCATGCCGCGATAGTCCCCCAGCACGCGGGGTTTGACGAATTCATCCGTGCGGCCCTTGCCATAGGCATCGGCGATTCCTTCGGACGCGGTTTGCGCGGTGTAGCCTTGCGCGTTGCAGAGCGCCTGATAGGCCAGTTCCACCCGTTCCCAATTGTTGTCACGGTCCATAGCGTAATAGCGGCCAGAGACGGTGGCGATGAAGGCTTTGTCGGGCAGGGCGCGATCCAGTGCCTCAAGGTAGGATTTGGCCGAAACAGGCGCGACGTCGCGGCCATCGGTAAAGGCGTGGATGGCCACGGTCAGGCCCTGATCGGTCAGCATCTTGGCCGTGGCGATCATGTGAGCGATGTGAGAATGCACCCCGCCGTCAGACAGGATCCCCAGAAGATGCGCCACGCCACCGCTTTTCTTCAGGGCGTCCACGAAGCGGACGACGCCGGGCAGGGTGGCGAATTCGCCGGTTTCTATCGCGGTGTCGATGCGGCGCAGATCCATGTCTACCACGCGGCCTGCGCCGATATTGATATGGCCTACCTCTGAATTGCCCATCTGCCCCGCGGGCAGGCCGACATCCTGTCCATGGGTGATCAGCGTTGCGTTGGGGCAAACAGCCATCAGCCGGTCAAAATGCGGTGTGTGAGCGAGTACGGGGGCGTTGGCCTCGGTCAACTCCGAAAGGCCCCAGCCATCGAGAATGCACAACACAACCGGTTTGGGCGCAGTCATCGCCTGTCCTCTGATCCTTGGTGTTGAGGCACTGTCTAGAGGCTCGGCAGAGAGGGTAAAAGTACGTTTGCGCTACCGTTTTCTGCGGCAGAACGCCCTGCCGGCGAAAGCAAGCGCGCCCATGAATGGAAGATGGGCCGCTATTCTGCCCGTCTGCTGGCGCGACTGGCGGGCGGTTCCCCAAGACGCGGGACACCCATCTGTTCGCGAACCCAATCCTGAAACAGGAAGACTTCATATTCTTCCTGCATGAGGACGCCCCTTTCAAATGCGTTCGAGGCCATGCCCGCCTGATTGAGTTCACTGGCGGCGCCATCCTGATCCAGCACGATTGTGCCGAATTCAACAATAGGTGCGATATCAAATGCGGGGTCGTCCAGCATGTCTGGGTGAAAGAGCCAATCGACATGAAGCTCCATCGTTTCTGCCGTAAGCGGTGTGATTTTCACAGAGCGCACATAGTCTGCATGGTGGGCGATGAATACCGAAGGCACCAGCGTGACGTAACGCTGTCCCGTTGCAACATCTTCATCCGTGAGGCCGGGCAGGCGGCCCTGTGCCCGGCCATCCATGGACCATGATGTCGCCCCTTCCCGCAGCCCGCCCGAGATATGAGGCGCGGTCTCTTCCGCCGTTTCCCGCCAATCGGGATCATCGCGCCGGGCCATGATCGCGCGGCCATAGATCGGCACGAGCGCGCTGAGCTCCGGGTGGATGTTGGGGCAGTGCAGGCATTCATTGAAGTTCTCCCAGAATACCTTCCAGTTGCAGTCGAGTGTTTTGGTGTAGCTATGCCCGATGCGGAGGTCTTCGAGGGGCCAGTTGGTGACATAGGCGGTTTCGGCCGCGAATAGGGCGTCGAACGCTGTTGCGTCAGGATCGAGATTGACGAAGACAAACCCGCCCCATTGGGCGATGGACACGGGCAGCAGGGGGAAATCCTCTTTGTCAAAGCCGTCCACATCACGCATCGGACCAGTGCCGCGCAGGCGACCTGTAAGGTCATACACCCATTGGTGATAGGGGCAGGTGATGGCGTATTTCGTGAGCTTGCCTTTCGGTTCCGTACAGAGCTTCGAACCGCGGTGTCGGCAGGTATTGAAGAAGGCACGCAGGTCGCCCGCGCGGTCACGCACCACCAGAATGGGCTGTCCGGCAACAGTGAAACTGCGATAGGCGCGAGGCTCCGGTATCGTCTCCGCACGGCAGAGATACACCCAGTTGCGGCCGAAGATGTTTTGCACTTCCGCGTCGAAATGGGCGGGGTCGCGATACCAGGAGGCGGGCAAAGAGGGCTGTGCCCGCGTCAGCCCGTTGAAATCGCGTGCGAGGATCGGGTGATCGTCCATAGGCTTGCCCCCCTGCCAAGCAGCTTGTCAGGTTGGCGATGAAAAGCAAGAGACTTGAGGACCTAGCGCTGCTTGATCCGGCGCAGCACGCTCTGGGAGGCAAAGCCGTCCGGGTTCATGCCGACCGATTGCTGGTAGGACCGGATCGCGCGGCGGGTGTTGGGGCCGATCAGGCCATCGATCTTTTCGATGCCGAACCCTTTGCGTTTCAGCCGCCGTTGCAATTCTTTCTTTTCGTCGAATGTCAGCGGTACGTAGCCTCGGGGCCATGCTGTTTGGATAGGTGGGCCGCCGGTGATGCGATCCGACAGATGCCCCACACCGATCACGTAGGCATCGGCCTTGTTGTATTTCTCGATCACCGCGAAATTGTCGAAGATCATGAAGGCCGCCCCTTGCGTGCCCGCGGGCAACAGGATTGAAGCCTGTCCGTAGTCCGGCACAGGACGCCCACGCATATCCGTGACGCCCAGTTGAGCCCATTGGGACGGGCTGCGCTTTACCGATCGCTTGGCATTGGCGGCGTTGAACCCGTTTGGCAGCCGCACTTCCACGCCCCAAGGCTGACCTTTTCGCCAGCCGAAACGCTTGAGATACGCAGCGGTCGATGCCAGCGCGTCGGCCGGGTTGTTCTTTGTCCAGATATCGCGTTTGCCATCACCGGTGAAATCCACGGCATAGGCGAGGTACGAGGTCGGGATAAACTGCGTATGTCCCATGGCCCCGGCCCAGGACCCGGTGAAATTTCCCACATTCACATCGCCCGATTGCAGGATTTTCAACGCTGCGATCAGCTGGCTTTCGAAGAATTTGCCGCGACGCCCGTCAAAGGCTAGCGTCGCCATGGCATCGATCATCGGGTAGTCGCCCATGCGGGTGCCATAGCGGCTTTCCAGCCCCCAAACGGCCACGATGACCTCAGCCTCCACACCATAAGCGGCTTCGATTCGGTCCAGCAGGCGGCGGTGTTTGCGCAGCGCAGCCTGTCCTTCGTTCACGCGAGGTGGGGCGACGGCGTTGTCGAGGTAATCCCAGATCTGGCTTTTGAATTCCGCCTGATTGCGGTCTTTGGAGATGACTTCGGGGTTATAGCGCGCATTGCGGAAAGCGCGGTCAAACACCTGCGGGCTGATGCCCTGCGCCAAGGCGCGCCCGCGGAAGTTCCGGACCCAGCGGTCAAATTCGGGTGGGTTGGCGGCGACGGATAGGGCGTCTTCACCGGTATTCGTTGTCAGGTTTTCCGGCCGCACTTGCGGACGCAGGATCGTGGCTTGTGCCACCACTTGTGCCTCGGGGCGCGCTTGCGGTCGGAGGGAATTGTCCAGGGTTTGGGCGAAAGATTGCGTGCCCAAACCGGTCAGGGTCAAAATGGTTGCGGTAATCCAATGTCTGCTCATGATCCGGCCTTCTTTCAAGTGCCTGTTGGCGATCATAGTACCCGCAAGCGGGCATGACAGGAAGCGGGGATCGAAACGCGGGCGGGAAATGGCCTTTCAGGCGCTATGATAGCGTTCCATTTCGGTCTGCATTTTCGCGCGGTAATCGCGCAGCAAGGGCACACGGCGGGGGCGGAAGGAGGCCCCGGTTTCCGCCAGATCGCGCATCCGGTCAAGGCGGAAGGCGCGGAAATCCTTGCGCAGGTGGCAATAGGCCAGCAGGTTATGGGAGGCCTGCATGAAGACGATGCTGAGGGGGTCAACCTCGCGTTCCGTCTGGCGGCCTTCGACATCCGTGTAGGCAAACCGGATCGTGCGTTCTTCCCATGTGGCGCGACGCAGGGTGCCCACATCGATGCCGGGTTCGGGCATGGAGGTGCCAAAGCGAAAGGCGGTGAGGACCGCATGTTCCAAGCGGTGGGCCTGCCGGGCTGGCAGTCGGGCGCGCAGTTTTGTGAGCGCGTTTTGCGCGGCTTGAACCAGCACCGGGTCGCCCAGTTGCTGTACTTCGCGCAGGCCAAGCACCAACGCCTCGATCTCGTCTTCCTCGAAACTGAGCGGAGGGAGGGCGGCATCTTCAATGAGGGTGTAGCCAAAGCCCGACGCCCCGTCGATCACCGCGCCAAGGCCGCGAAGTGCGTCGATATCGCGGTAGATGGTGCGCGGGGTGACATGCAGTGCTTCGGCCAATTGCGCCGCGGTCGCGGGTGGCGGCGCGTTACGCAGGGCTTGCATGAGTTGGAAGAGGCGGTTGGTGCGGGTCATGACAGTGTTTTGCCGTATAGTACTGACAAATTCTGACAGTATCATGGGCGGTCAATCGATGCACCCTGCGCGCGGCGGCGTTGTTAACGACGGTTGCGTTTGACCTTGCGATTTCTTTTCTCCGCCTTTTTCTTGGACTTGGCAAACTTGCGTCCAGGCGGTTTTGCACGTCCTCTCGATCCGCCCTTTGGCAATATCTTCCCATCAATTTCCACCAGATCAAGTTCCAACCCGCCGGTCACCGGCGCGGCCTCTGTCAGGCGCACGGTCACGCGCCCACCAAGACCGATCACGGTGCCAGTCTCAGACCCCGTCAGCGTGCCGGCATCCCGGTCAAAGTGGAAGAATTCGCGCCCCAGTCGCCGGACAGGCAGCAACCCATCTGCGCCGGTGCCATCCAGCCGCACGAAGACGCCGAACTTGGCGATGCCGCTGATACGCCCGGTGAAGTCCTCGCCCACGCGCTCTGAAAGAAACGCGGCGAGGTATCGATCGGTCGTGTCCCGTTCGGCGACCATGGATCGGCGCTCCGTTTCGCTGATATGTTCGCCGGTGCTTTCCAGCCTCTCGATGTCGTGAGGTGTCAGACCATCCTCGCCCCAACCGTGAGCGGTGATCAGCGCGCGGTGCACGATCAGGTCGGCATAGCGGCGGATGGGGGAGGTGAAATGCGCGTAGCTGCGTAGAGCCAGCCCGAAATGCCCGAAATTCGCAGGCGCGTAATAAGCCTGGGTCATGGCGCGCAGGGTGGACATGTTGACCACGTCGGAATGGTCTGTTCCGGCGGCGGCATGGAGCAGTTGGTTGATATGGGCAGTTTTCAGCACTTGCCCTTTGGCCAGTGTAAGACCTGCGGCTTCGGCCACGTCGCGCAATGTGTCGAGCTTTTCGGGGGGCGGTTCTTCATGAACACGGAAGAGCAGCGGCGTCTTCTTGGAAATCAGCGTCTCGGCGGCGGCCACATTGGCAAGGATCATGCACTCCTCGATCAGCTTGTGCGCCTCCAGCCGGTCGGCGAAGTTGACAGATTCCACCTTGCCGTCTTCGGTCAGAACCACCTTCCGTTCGGGCAGGTCCAGATCCAGCGGCTGACGCGCGGCGCGGGCATCTTTCAGTGCGTCATGGGCGGCGTAAAGGGGGCGGATCACATCGTCCATGAGAGGCGCGCAAGCCGCATTCGGCGCGCCATCCATCGCCTCCTGCACCTCGCGATAGTTCAGCGAGGCGGGTGACCGCATGAGGCCACGCACGAAGCGATGTCCAATCTTTTGGCCGTGCGCGTCCACCTGCATCCGCACCGCGATGCAGGCACGATCGACACCTTCATGCAGGCTGCACAGATCACCCGACAGCACATCCGGCAGCATCGGCACAACGCGATCTGGGAAGTAGCTGGAATTGCCGCGCTTGCGGGCCTCGGCATCAAGTGCGGACCCGGGCGTGACGTAATGGGACACGTCGGCAATGGCGACCCAGATCACATGGCCGCCTTCGTTCTTGGGGTCATCATCGGCATGGGCGTAGACCGCGTCGTCGTGGTCGCGGGCATCTGATGGGTCTATGGTAATCAGCGGTAGGTCGCGCAGGTCTTCGCGCCCGTCCAGCCCGGCGGGTTTCATCGCGTCGGCCTCAACGATCACCTCATCGGGGAAATCATCGGGGATGCCGTGTTGATGAATGGCGATCAGCGACACTGCTTTGGGTGCCATGGGATCACCCAGCCGGTTGACCACGCGCGCACGGGGCAGGCCCATGCGATCCTTGGGGCCGGCGCTTTCGGCTTCCACCAATTCGCCATCCTGTGCGCCGCCAGTGGCATCAGGAGCCACCGACCATTCCTTACCGTCACCCTTGTCGATGGGCTTGATCCGCCCGCCTTCGGTGCGCTTCCGGAAGAGCCCGAGGATCTTGCGCGGGTTTGTCCCGATCCGTCGGATGAGGCGCGCCTCGTACCCGTAAGGCTCGTCCTTCACTTCCTGTAGGCGGGCCAAAATCCGGTCGCCTTCACCCAATGCGGGGTCGGAGGCGCGATGCACGATGATGGCCATTGGGGCCGCACCCTCGCCCTGCCATTCCATCGGGCCCGCGAGCAAATCACCGTCAGGGGTTTGACCGGATATCCGAAGCACCGCCACCGGGGGCAGTTTGTCAGGATCGCGATAGGTTTTCCTGCGCTTGGTCAGATGACCCTCTTCCTCCAACTCCTTCAGCATGCGCTTGAGGTCGATCTTGGCGGCGCCCTTGATGCCAAAGGCGCGGGAGATATCGCGTTTAGAGGTTTGGGTTGGATTGTCCGAGATCCATTGCAAGATGTCGGCTTTGGTGGGCAATTGGCTCATGGGCGTGATCTAGCACGGGGCAAGCAAGAGGTCATCCGGCTTCTTGTTTGGTCAGAAAAACGCCTCCCGGAGGCATTGGATCTCACCTCAAGCGCGCCACCCTGAACATCGCTGCGGCCCCCCATCCTGCGAAGATTGCGATCGCCAAAGACATGAGCCCGTAGATAAGCGGCATCTCACGCGAAAGGTTGTAAAGCCACCGTTCAAGCCCGACTTTCTTCACATCAATTTGTGTCTCATAAAGCGAAATCACCTCTCCTGCGCGGGTCAGGAAAATGCGAATGGAATACTCGCCTTCGGTCAGGTTCGCGGGCATGTCGATCGCCGTGCGAAAGAGCGTCTGCTGATCCACCTTCACCGCGTTTTCGACGACCTGATAGAGGTCGGCGTCTTCACGGATGCGAATTACGGCTTGCGCGAAATCCTCTGCGCCGCCGGTACCGGCTTGCGTGCCGAATGCGGCCCCCACGGATCGGATCGCGCGATTGACTGACACGCGGTATTGCAGATCCTGCACGTCAGTAAGGGCGGTCTCAAAAGGTGCGCTGGTGGCGACCTTGTAAAAGCTGGGTGCGCTGTCGATCAGCACGCTGTCGGTGTTGATCCAGATTCCGAAGCGGCGTTCCTTGCGGCGGACGAGAACAGGTTCCGAGGGACCAGAGGCTGCGACGACCACCTGCAAGGGCGGGCCATCGGGAATGGGTTCTTCGCGTTTCACCGCCCCGAAGACAAGGATCTGAGAGCCGTCAAACGTGGCCGTGATGGCGACCTCATCCTGGCTGAGGCCCAGCACGACTTCCTCGGCTTTCGCGGGCAATGCCAAGACCAGCATGCAGAGGACAAGGCGCAGCATCAGTGGCCTCCTATCGCGCCGAGCGAGTAAAGCTCTGACGGCATGATCAGCAGATCAAGTGCCAGTTTCACGCAAACGGCCAGCACCATGATGGCCAGCAGAATGCGCAGCTGTTCGGCCTTCAGTTTCGTGCCAAGTGCCGTGCCAATCTGTGCGCCGATCACCCCGCCGATCAGCAAGAGAACGGCCAGCACGACATCCACCGTGAAGTTCGTGGTGGCATGAAGCAGCGTGGTAAAAGCGGTCACGAAAATGATCTGGAAGAGCGACGTGCCCACCACGACCTTGGTGGGCATGCCCAGCAGGTAAATCATTGCGGGCACCATGATGAACCCACCACCGACACCCATGATGGCGGCCAGAATGCCCACCGCGACGCCCACGAGGACAGGGGGTATCACGGAGATGTATAGCCCCGATGTGCGGAAACGCATCTTGAAGGGCAGTTTGTGAATCCAATTGTGCCGCTTGCGTTTGGGCGGCGGCCCGCCTGCGCGGGATTTGCGGATGGCGCGCAGGCTTTCAATGAACATCAGCCCGCCGATGATGCCGAGGAACACCACGTAGCAAAGCCGCACCAGCAGATCGACCTGACCCAGTGATTTGAGATAGTTGAACACCACCACGCCAAGCGCGGCCCCGATGAGGCCACCCACCAGCAAGACGGTGCCCATTCGGAAATCCACCGTTTTGCGCCGAACATGTGCCAGAACACCAGAAAAGGAAGAGGCGACGATCTGGTTCGCCTCGGTCGCCACGGCGACAGCCGGGGGGATGCCGATGAAGAACAGAAGCGGTGTCATCAGGAACCCGCCCCCCACGCCGAACATGCCCGAAAGCACGCCGACAATCCCGCCCAACCCCAATAACATAAAGGCGTTGACGGATACCTCGGCTATGGGAAGGTAGATTTGCATGATCTCCCTTAGCTGCGGTGCAGCGTTCGCGCAAGGTGACAGAAGGCTTGGAAGCGTTTTGGACCAATCACGAGTTGTGAACTGGTCTTACAATGACGTGAATTCTGCTCGGTTTAGCGATCCGTCGCGATTTTGTAGGCCGCGAAGACGAAGAAAGCCCCAAGTGTGGACCCGATCCACCGCCGGGCCGGGCGAGGCTGCGCCCACGAGCAGAATGGAGTAAGCGGCGAGGATTCCGGGGAGGTATAGGGCAGTGTCCGTCATGATGCGACAGTGGCCGCGTGTCCGGATCGGGTCAATGGGGGCCAGCCCCCATACCCCCGGGATATTTTCAGCCAGAAGAAGCAGCCGCTTTGAGAGCCTTGGTCAGGATCAGCGCGTCGATGCGGTGACCTTCCGGCGCGTGGTAGTAATCTGAGCGGCGGGCCGTCTCTTTGTAACCTGCGGAGAGGTAGAGCGCGATAGCGGCGGCGTTCTCGGCAGAAACCTCTAGGAAAAGCGTGGTGGCACCCTGCGCATTTGCGTGGTTTTCGATTTCTTGGAGAAGCGCGCGGGCATGCCCTTGGCGGCGATGGGTTGGGTCGGTGGCGAGGGTCAGAAGCTCTGCCTCATCCGCGACAATGCGAGTGAGGGCGAAGGCGTTCTTGGTTTGGATGAGGTGCGTAAGAGAGGATGCGAGCAGGGCCTCGAATTCCTTGGCCGACCAAGGTCGCATGGTTCCGGTGAATGCCGCCGCGTGGCGCTGGGCCAAGATCTTCTTGTCAGTCATCGAGTATTAAGGGCGGAGCCTCGCGCGGTGGGGCAGCGTCGGCAGGGCGGATGTAGAGCGGGGCCGGGCGGGAAAATGGTGGCGCAGCGCGATGGGCGATCAGGGCGATATTTGTGGCAAGCTGCGCGCCGTCCGGTGGCAGGGCGGTCGTGCCAATATCGGTGATTGAGACGAGGTGCGGTTCCGTGCCGGACGGCGCGACATAGAGCTGATCTTGCGGTGCGGGGACGGCAGGTATGCGACCTTGAGGCGCGGTAAGGGCGATGGCCTGAAACGTAGTGACGCCGATAGCGGGCACGCCCAAGGACAAGGCAAGGCCGCGTGCCGCAGAGACGGAGATGCGGATGCCCGAGAAGTTGCCGGGGCCGACGCCAACGCCGATGCGGGTCACGTCGGACCACCCCATGCCTTGGGACGCCAGCATGTCCTCCATCATCGGCATGAGGCGTTCGGCTTGGCCGCGTTGCATGTCCTCGGACCGGGCGGTCAGCACGTCTTCTCCCGACAGCAAAGCGGCCGCGCAATGCGCGGCCGATGTGTCAAACCCGAGCGTGAGGTCGTCAGACGCCAACCGGGCGAACCTCTGTTACTTCGGGGATGTAGTGGCGCAGCAGGTTTTCGATGCCCATCTTGAGTGTAATGGTCGAAGACGGGCAGCCCGCGCAGGCGCCTTGCATATGGAGGTAAACCACGCCGCTGTCGAAGCCGTGGAACGTGATATCGCCGCCATCTTGCGCCACCGCCGGCCGTACGCGCGTGTCGAGCAGCTCCTTGATCTGACCTACGATGACCGCGTCTTCGCCGGTATGTTCAGCATGTCCGCCGCTCGAGTCCTCTTCTGCCATCACCGGCTGGCCGGATTGGAAGTGTTCCATGATCGCGCCGAGGATGGCGGGTTTGATGTGGTCCCACTCGGTCGGTTCAGACTTGGTCACGGTGATGAAATCATGACCGAAGAAGACACCGGTGACGCCGTCGACCTTGAACACCCGCTCCGCCAGGGGGGATTTGGACGCCGCCTCTGCGCTCGGGAAATCGGCGGTGCCTGCGTCCAGAACGGCAAGGCCCGGCAGGAACTTCAGCGTGGCGGGGTTGGGGGTGGATTCGGTCTGGATGAACATGGGGTGCGCTTTCGGTTGAGATGTCTCGTATATGCGCTGGATAGGCGCAGCCTTCAAGGTTTGGAACTATTCTAAATTTGTCTTGATGTGGGAGTCAAACAAGAGAGGCATTCACCGGTTTCAAGAGGTTTTTCCAAAACATAGTTCGATGTCGCCGGACTGGAAAAATTCTCACAATGCTGGATGGCGGATTGGGCTGCGTATCTTTCCACAGACAGTGTCTGTGGAAGTACCTGAAACTTCATGGGTTTGGACTAAGACTTGCAAGTCCGGAAAATCGTGTCTGCCGTGTCGGCGTTTACTTGAGCGGCCACTAAATCGCCCGCGACAATATCTTCCGCGACTTGGTGGAATGCATCGGAGCCCGGTTGGCAGGCGGAGGTAAAGCCTTTGCCAACCACCGATGAATTGCATTCTCCGAATGACCCCGGAAATTCATTGTCGACGAATTTTTTGATCTCGAAGGACTTTTGCACGATCTCATTGGCGAGGGTGACCTGCTGATCGCTGGGGAACGTCTTAGCGATCGCTGCGACCTGAACTGCATAGGTTTCCAGGCAGTTACCCGAGGAAACCGCGCTCTGAATGCGTGCCAAGCCCTCCGAAGTTTTAGGATCTTGCGTTTCAGACTCGGAGACTTGGGGTTGGGGGCCACCAGAGGAAATTACCGAATAGCCAATGCCGCCCGCGCCAACGAAGAGCAGTATGACTGCAAACACCTTGTAGCCTGGAGCTTCGTTTCTGAAGAAGTAAAACGTAACGATGGATATGACCAAACAAAGCGTCGCAAATAGGCGAAATGGCTCATCACCAATCCATCCCAGAAGTTCCAAGATTTTTCCTAGCTCGTCCGACATACCGCAATCCCTGAATTTTACTTGCAAATTGCGTCATGAGGGCATGGCTTGCAATCGCTTTATGCCGAAATGAGGGGTGCCTAAAACCTAGGCCCATCATTCCACGGCGCGGATCAGTTTGCGTTCCAGGACGCGCAAGACCGTGCGCAGGTCGCTGCCGCGTTTGAGGATCTGGCCGTCCATGCCGATCACGGCATATTGGCCCTGCCGCCCGCGCAGTTTGGGGCGCTTTTCGATGCGGTAGAGGGGGTTTTCGGCGGTGCGGCGGAAGACGGAAAAGACGGCCACGTCGCGCAGGTGCGAGATGCCGTAGTCGCGCCATTCGCCCGCGGCGACCATGCGACCGTAGAGGGACAGAATGACAGAGAGTTCGTTGCGGTGGAACGTGACCTGCGCTGCCTGTGCGTCGGGGAAGGGAGTGGGGCTTTGAAAGCTCATTGACGTAGGTTTGCGCCCTGCTGGGGATAAATCAAGGAAAATCGCGCCTGGGCGCAGTGCCGGGGTGAACCCCGGCCTACGGGTGCTTTACGTGATGGCTTCAAGGCGCTCTTTCGAAAGGTCGCCGGGGACGATTGTCACTGGCACGCTGAGGTCGCTGGAGTTTTTGGAGATTTGCGTGACCAGCGGGCCGGGGCCCTTTTTGTCGGTATTGGCGCCCAGGACCAGTACGCCCACCTCTGGGTCATCTTGAATCTGGGCCATGATCTCCTTGAAGGGCTCGCCTTCGCGGATGATCAATTCGGGCTCAATCCCCTGCCGGTCGCGCATCCATTTGGCGTAGACTTCAAAATGCACCTGAATGCGCTCACGCGCCTCTTCTCGCATGATATCGCCCACGCCGACCCAGTGATTGAACTCATCCGGAGGGATGACGGCCAGAACCTCGACCCCCGCGCCTGTGTTTTTGGCCCGCATGGCGGCAAAACGCATGGCGTTCAGGCATTCGCGGCTGTCGTCGAGGATGACGAGGAATTTGCGCATGTCGGTCCTCCCAGGATCGTGGCGAGCATGATGCCCGGAAGAGATGGGAGAGGCAATGACCCGATTGACGTGGGTGGCGATCTTGGACGCTGATCGCCCGAGCGGTCCGATCCTAAATAAATGAGCGACAAAGCGCTTAGAACGGGATGTGTGACAAGTTTGTCATGAAACTAACGCATGAGTGTAGTACCCTCGTGAGTCTTACAACCGTTTATTTTTATCAAGTCTATTTTGGAGGAAGCTGTAATGACCAGCCACCCACACGGCATGAGCCGTAATGAATCACTCGCCAAGCACTGTGCCGATAGCCCGGCCCCGAACCTGCCCCAGACGTTTGGCCGGATTGGCCCTGTGAACCGCGTGTCGGGCGCCGATCCCAATGGTGATCCGTTTGAGCCATCCAGCGTCGTGCCTGCCTTTGTCGAAGTGGTCGACGGGCTGGATGACAATGGCGACACTATCGAGGAAGGCCCGGCCGCTGCCGGCATGACCTTCTTTGGGCAGTTCGTTGATCATGACGTGACCTTTGATGCCACGTCTGAAATCGGGCGCGCCATTTCACCCAGCTCGGTGCGCAATGTGCGGACCCCTGCGCTTGATCTGGATTGTGTTTATGGGGACGGGCCAGAGGCGTCCAACCATCTTTACAGCCCCGACCACGAGGGTTTCCTGCTGTTTGGCAATCACCAGAACGATCTGGATTTGCCGCGGAACAGTCAGGGTACCGCGCTCATTGGGGATGCGCGCAATGATGAAAACCAGATCATCAGCCAGATACAGGGTGCGTTTATCTGCTTGCACAACATCATGATGACAAAGATGAGCGCGGACAAATCGCTTGTCGGCAAAGCCATGAGCGGAATTTCATCCGAGGCGATGGCCGAGATGCCCAGTGAAGCCATGATCTTTCAGGCTGCGCGGCGGGCGGTGCGGTTGCATTACCAATGGTTGGTGCTGAATGATCTTCTTGAGTCCTTTGTGGACGAAGATGTGCTGACCTCTGTCCGGGATCATTTCAAGGCAGGGACCTTGCCGAAGCCGTTTACCAAGCACAGCCCGGTGATGCCGCTGGAATTTTCCGTGGCTGCGTACCGGTTCGGCCATGCCACGGTGCAACCGGAATATGCGCTGAATGATGATCACCCGGCCTTCCCGCTGTTTGAACTGATGCGGCCGGAGTTCACCTTCCGACCCAAGGACAAGAACATCATGTTCACCCGGCTTTTTGATTTTCCCGGGAATGCGAAGTTCCAGAAGGCACGTCCCGTGAGCCTTGATCTGGCATCGGTGATCTACAGGCTGCCTTTCGTGGCCCATGGGTTCAAAGTCACAGATGGGCTGGGACGCAGTTTTGATGTGAGCGTGGACGATGCTCGCAAACTGCCACTGCGCAATATTGTGCGGGATCGGTACACGATGCATATCGCGTCCGGCCAGCAGATGGCACGGCTGATGCACGTGCCCGCCATTCCGGCCCCCAAGGCGCTGACGGATCACGGCATCACCAAAACGCCGTTGTGGTTCTACTGCCTGCAGGAGGGTGGTCAGCACGGTGGCAAGCTGGGCCCGGTGGGTGGCACGATCGTCGCCACGGTGCTGATGCGGCTTTTGCATCTGAGCCCGGACAGCCTGTTGTGCTCTGCCCCCGATTTCGTGCCGTGGCCCGAACTGGGCGCCAATCAGGACGGCGGGTATTCCATGGGGCATATGCTGAAATTCGTGGAAGAAAATCGCGATCATATCGACCATGCCGAGGATCTGGTGACCGGTCATATGAAGGCGCCTTGATCAACGCGGCGCGGAACCAAAGGCTTTTGCCCGCCGCGCCTTCGTCAGGCCCCAAGCAGGGCCTGGCGACCCGACCCTTGAGCAGTGCCATTCGCTCGTTGCCATGAATGGACCCCCATCGCTTTGGAAAGACGGTCTGCCCAAGGGTGGATCGAAGGCTTAATCAAACGTGCCGGTCACGCGGCCAAGCAGCATGAAGGCGCGGGCGGTGCGGGTGTTGGAAAGCTCGGTCAGTTGCGCGTCTGTGGCCTTGTCGGCAAACTCTGAAATCATCTTGTCGAACACGCGCAGGAAATGGTGCGCGGCATCGCGGAAGATGGGGTCTTTTTTCATGCGCGCCGCTGACAGTGCGAGGGAAGACCGATCGCGGATGCCCCCCAACATGGCGACAGACCTGCCCCGTTCCCCTTCTGCAAAGCGGCGCCAGACCTCTGGCCGGGCCAGATCGGGGCGCAGATCATCCATGTAGATGCCGTCGTGGGACATGAGCGTCAGCACGTCCTGGGAGGCCTGAATAAGCTGCGCGGTTTTGCGATCCTTGAGGGCGCGGCGCAGGGCAGAGAAGCCTTCTTTGTCCTCTGCCGTCTCAGGGAAGTTGAGTGCGCGAATGAAATCGCTCGTGTCCAGCGGGGGCTGTAGGTCTTCGGCGGGCGTGCCCAGCGGCAGGGCCACTTGGTCATCGGGTTCTGGCGCGGGGGCGGGCTCCACTGGCGCGGGCTCAGGCTCAGATGCCGCGCGGATGGAAAAGTTCGACAGGGCCATGGCGGTTTTTCGCTGGGCTGTCGCAATCTCTTCCAGTTTCTTGGCGACAGATTGTTCCGGTACGGCGTGTTTGTTCTGGTTCTGACTAACATAGGCATGGCGGATGGCATCGATGGCCACCTGCAACCGCTGGCTTTCTTCGCGCATCACCTTGGAGGCGCGCGCCGCCGTAGCCGCCACCCATATCATCGCGACGGGCAGGAAAATCGTCAGCATGATGACCATGAAACCGATGGATCCGCTGCTGTCGCTTGTTTCCCCGCCCATGACCAGAAAGAAAATCGCGCACATGGCGAGCCATACGAGCGACAGAATGATTGCGATGACCTCGATGGCCGTCACACGATCTTTGCGCGCCTTGTCATAAATCCCCAACGAGGTCGGAGGTGTTTTGGGGGTCTTTGCCATTTGGTGCCCTGCTCAGGTATAAGCGATTTTTAGCACCTCATAGGCCTTTTCGCCACCGGGCGTGCGTACTTCGACGCTATCGCCCTCTTCTTTGCCGATCAGCGCCCGGGCGATGGGGGATTTTATGTTCAAAAGGCCCTTTTCTATGTTGGCCTCATATTCGCCAACGATCTGATATGTCTTCTCTTCGTCGGTGTCCTCATCGACCAACGTGACAGTGGCGCCGAATTTGATCGCACCTGACAGTTTGGAGGGGTCAATCACGTCTGCAAGGCTGATGGCACCTTCCAGTTCCTTGATGCGGCCTTCGATGAAAGACTGCTTTTCCTTGGCGGAATGGTATTCGGCATTTTCCGACAGGTCGCCATGTTCGCGCGCTTCTGCGATGGCCTTGATGATGGCCGGGCGTTCTTCGGATTTCAGGTGCTTGAGCTCTTTTTCGAGCGCCTCGAAACCGCCGCGGGTCATTGGTAGTTTTTCCATCTGCGCGCCCTTGTTTGTTTATGCCCGATCCAATCGGCCGCCATTTTGGCGTTATGCAAGATTGACCCATTGCGAGAACGCTTTGCAAGTGGGGAAGCGTCATAAGGTCTCAAATGCGACGCAAATGGCGTTTTAGTCGGAAATTACGCCGGGTTTCGATTGAAGATTTCAACAACGTAGCCATAACAAATATCGAGATTTGGATCAGAGCCACCGGGCCATGATTACGGCACGGCAGCAAGGTGAGGAAGCGATATGTCCGAGATTGAACGCGAAGCGATGGAATACGACGTGGTGATCGTGGGGGCGGGCCCTGCTGGTCTGTCGGCGGCGATCCGTCTCAAGCAACTTGATCCGTCCCGTGAAGTGGTGGTTTTGGAGAAGGGTTCGGAAGTTGGTGCGCATATCCTGTCGGGGGCTGTGCTGGATCCTTGCGGCCTCAACAAGCTGATCCCTGATTGGAAGGAAAAGGGCGCGCCGCTGAACACGCCGGTGGAAGCGGATAACTTCTACATGCTTGGGCCGGCAGGGCAGATCCGCCTGCCCAACTGGCCGATGCCGCCGCTGATGAACAACCACGGCAATTACATCGTGTCGATGGGCAACGTCTGCCGCTGGATGGCAGAACAGGCTGAAGAGATGGGGATTGAGATTTTCCCCGGCATGGCCTGTTCCGAAATCGTCTACGGCGAGAATGGCGAAGCCAAAGGCGTAGTCGCGGGTGAGTTCGGCAAGAACCCCGATGGCACACCCGGCCCGTCCTATGAACC
>CAYMEC010000035.1:0-36933 GCA_964389425.1 uncultured Roseovarius sp. | reverse complement strand
GGTTGCGGTTGTCGGTCATCGCCTCGACGATGATGGCCACGCCGTCGGGGCCGTAGCCTTCATACCGGATTTCTTCGTAGTCCTCGCTGTCGCCGCCCGACGCCTTCTTGATCGCGCGGTCGATATTGTCATTGGGCATCGACTGGGATTTGGCGCTTTTGACGGCCAGACGAAGACGTGGGTTCTTTTCGGGGTCCGGGTCCCCCATCTTGGCGGCCACGGTGATTTCCTTGCTCAACTTGGAAAAGAGTTTCGCCCGCACGGCATCCTGACGGCCTTTGCGGTGTTGGATGTTTGCCCATTTGGAATGGCCTGCCATGATGCCCGTCTCCTCAATTACGTGGGCGTTATATAGAGCAGAGCATGGGGAGGGTTCAATTCCCTCTCGTCGCGCGGGCGGGAGTGATTTAGAACAGGTGCAATGACGACTGAGCAGATCATTCTTTTCACTCTTTTTGGTGCCGTCTTTGCGATGCTTCTGTGGGGCAGGCTGCGCTATGACGTGATCGCGTTTTCGGCGCTGCTGATTGGGGTTGTGCTGGGCGTTGTGCCCAAGGAAGAGACCTTCAGCGGGTTTGGTCATCCGGCCACGATTATTGTCGCGCTTGTGTTGGTGGTGTCAGCGGGGCTCGTGCGGTCGGGTGCGGTGTACCTGATCACCCGCACGCTGGTGGATGCGACGCGGGGCCTGGGCACGCATATCACCATCATGGGCGGGATCGGCGGCGTGTTGTCGGCCTTCATGAACAACGTGGCGGCCCTTGCGCTGTTGATGCCCGTTGACATTCAAACCGCACGCAAGGCCAAGCGGGCGGTGGGGCTGTCGCTGATGCCGCTCAGTTTTGCAACGATCCTGGGGGGCATGGCCACGCTGATCGGTACGCCGCCCAACATCATCATCGCGTCCATCCGGGAGGAGGCGATGGGCGAACCCTTTGCGATGTTTGATTTCGCACCCGTGGGCGGGATCACGGCCATTGTGGGACTGATTTTCATCGCGGTGGTGGGCTGGCGGCTTATTCCGCAACGCGGGGACGAGGGCACCGATGGCGGGGAAGCCGCCGAATACATCGCGGAATTGACCGTGCCAGAGGGAAGCAAGGTGATCGGCCAGCGCGTGATTGAGCTGGAAGATGCCGCCGATCAAGCCGATGTGTCGATCATCGGTGTCATTCGCGATGGCAAACGCCGCTACGGCGCGGCGATCAATACGGAATTGCGCGCGGATGACGCGCTGGTGCTGAAGGCGACACCAGATGCGCTGGACGAGTTTCGCAGCGCGTTGAAACTGGCCTTCTCCGAGGCGCCACGAGAGGAGCTTCTGAAGGCCGAGGGGCGCGGGCTTGATATCGTGGAGGTCGTGGTGCCGCAAAGCTCCCGGCTGGTGGGGCGCACAGCGACGGATGTGGGGCTGCATTGGCGGCAATCTTCTGTGCTCATGGGCATTTCGCGGGAAGGCCGCAAGATCGCCAGCCGCATGCGCAAGACCAAAATACGGGAAGGTGACATTCTGCTGTTGTTGGTACCCAAGGACCGCGGCCCCGATGTGACCGATTGGCTGGGCTGTCTGCCGCTGGCGGACCGGGGCCTGGCAGTGACGCAGGATACCAAGACATGGCTGGCCATCGGGATCTTTGCAGTGGCCGTGGCAGCGGCATCTTTTGGTCTGGTCTATCTTCCCGTCGCCTTGGGGCTGGTGGTGATGGCCTACGTGTTGACGCAGATCGTGCCGGTGAATGAACTATACACCCACATAGAATGGCCGGTCGTGGTGCTTTTGGGATCAATGATCCCGCTGGGCGCGGCGTTGGAGGATGTGGGTGGCACGCAATTGATCGCGGATGGCCTTTTGCGACTGGCCGAGGGGCTGCCGGCATGGGCGATCCTGACGTTGCTGATGGTGGTGACGATGACACTCTCGGATGTACTCAACAACACCGCCACGACGATTGTGGCGGCACCCGTGGGGATCCAGATGGCCGACTCGCTTGGCGTATCGCCCGATCCGTTCCTCATGGCGGTGGCCGTGGCGGCATCGGCTGCATTCCTGACGCCTATCGGGCACAAGAACAACACGCTGATCCTTGGCCCCGGTGGGTATCACTTCGGGGATTACTGGCGCATCGGATTGCCGCTGGAGATTTTGATCGTGGCGGTGTCCATTCCCCTGATCATGGTTTTCTGGTCATTTTGAAACGGTTCAATTGGGGGCTCTGCCCCTCACGTCGAAACCGTGGTTTCGACGCTCCCCCCGGGATACTTCTGGCCAGAAAAAGCAATCTGCGGTGTTTCTTCTGGCTGAAAATATCCCCGCCGGAGGCATGAAGTCTTTGGATCAGACCTGTGTGGTTTTCCTTGCGCTGACAGGTTGGGCGCTCTACGTCCGAGATGATGAAGATTTTATTTCTCGGCGATGTGGTGGGTCGGGCCGGACGGCAGGCCATCGTGGACAGGCTGCCGAAACTCAAGACAGACTGGGCGCTCGATTTTGTCGTGGTCAACGCGGAGAACGCCACCGGCGGGATGGGCCTGTCCGGGAGCCATGCCAAAGTGATCCTTGAGGCGGGCGCAGATTGCATCACGCTGGGCGATCATGCCTTTGACCAGAAAGACATGATGCAGTTCATCGAAACCGAGCCGCGGGTGCTGCGGCCTGTCAACTTTGCCAGGGAAGCGCCCGGCAAAGGGTATCGCGTCTTTACAGCAAGTCGGGGGCGCAAGGTACTGGTAACGCAGGTCCTGGGCCAGGTGTTCATGCGTCGGGCCTATGATGATCCGTTCAGCGCCATGGACAGCGTGCTGATGGCCCATACACGGGGCGGCGCGGTGCAGGCAAGCGTCGTGGACGTGCATTGTGAGGCCACGTCGGAGAAAATGGCGATGGGCCATTTCTGTGATGGGCGCGCCTCCATGGTGGTGGGTTCTCATACTCATGTGCCCACGGCAGATGCGCAGATCCTGCCGGGCGGTACGGCGTTTCAATCGGATGCCGGGATGTGCGGGGATTACCTGTCCGTCATTGGTATGGACAAGGAAGAGCCCATGCGCCGCTTCGTTACCGGCATGAGCAAGGGGCGGTACACCCCCTCCCTTGGTGCGGCGACGCTGTCAGGCTTGTACATGGAGACCGATGACAAGACAGGCCGCGCCACGCGCATTGAGATGGTACGCGAGGGTGGACGACTGACGCAGGCGACGCCGGTGACACCTTCAATAACGGGGGCCTGATGGCGCGTATCTGGCCGTTCCTTGTGCTTTTGGTGTTGGGGATCGGTTGGGGATTGACCCTGCCGTTGGCCAATATCGCGGTCAGCACAGGCCACGAACCCTACGGTCTCATTTTCTGGCAGTTCGTCGTGGTGGTCGCCATGCTGGGGCCCTTTGCCCTGACGCGGCGTGCCCGACCGCGCGTCGCATTGGGGCGGCGTCACTACATGCTTTTTTTCGCGCTGGCCATGACCGGGGCGATCTTGCCGGATGTATTTTTCTATATCGGCGCGGCGGAGTTACCGGCGGGCGTGCTGTCGATCACAGCGGCCACCGCGCCCATGTTCGCGCTCATCGTGGCGCTGGCCATGGGCAATGATCAGTTTTCATGGGCCCGGCTTTCGGGTGTGGGGCTGGGCCTTGGCGGTGTCGTCCTCATGATCGGGCCAAAGGCCAGCCTGCCCGATGCGGGCATGGCTTTCTTCGTTCTGCTGACCCTGCTGGCCCCTGCTCTATACGCAACCGAGGCAAATATCGTGGCCAAGTTCGGCACCTTCGGGCTGGACCCGATGCAGACGATCGTGGGCGCATCTCTGGTGGGCATGGTCTTTGCCCTGCCATTGGCCCTGCTGACAGATCAATGGGTGGATCCTTTTGCCCGGTTTGGCGCGGCCGAGATGGCACTGATCGGGGCGGCTGCGCTCCATGCGGTGTCTTACGCAATGTATGTCTGGTTGGTGGGGCGCGCAGGGTCGGTGTTTGCATCGCAATCGGCCTATATCGTGACGGCAACGGGCGTGATCTCTTCGATAATCCTGCTGAGAGAGAGCTACTCCCTTTTCATCTGGCTGGCGCTGGCAGTGATGTTGCTCGGGGTTTTCCTTGTCCAGCCGCGCGCGCGCAAAGGGCTTGTGCCTGTCCCGGAGGTCGAGACATGAGCGCCCCGTCCCGCGCGACCCTGACAGCTGTGCTCTTGTTCATGGGGGCGGGTTGGGGGGTGACCTTCACTTTCTCCAAGATCGCGGTGAGTGCGGGGTATCAGCCCTTTGGACTCATGGCATGGCAGCTTGTGATCATGACAGTTATCCTGGTTGTGATCGGACGCATCCGGCGCAAGCCCGCGCCCTGGACGGGGAAACATGTGGCGGTTTACCTCATGATTGGTCTGCTGGGCAGTTTGATCCCGAATTCGATCTCTTACACGGTGGTGGCCCATTTGCCCGCCGGCTTGATGTCAATCCTGATTTCGGCGGTGCCTCTCTTTGCCTTTCCCATCGCGATTGCATTGGGCGTGGATCGATTTCAACTGCGGCGCGCGGGTGGCCTTCTATGCGGGCTGGGTTGTGTCATCCTGATCGCGTGGCCGGAGCTGAGCCTGCCGGAAGCAGGGCTTGCCATATGGATCATGCTCGCGCTTCTGACGGCGCTGCTTTACGCCATTGAGGGCAATATCATCGGCAAATGGGGCACGTGGGGCCTCGACCCGCTGCAAATGCTGACAGGCGCGTCGATCGTGGGGCTGCCCATGGGGTTCGCACTGGCCTTCTGGACAGGGCAGTACATCAACCCGGTGAAACCATGGGGCGCGCCGGAATGGGCGCTTGTGGCCAGTGCGTCGGTCCATGTGGGAGCGTTGTCGACATATTTCTGGACGGTGACGCGCGCTGGCGTGGTGTTTGCGTCGCAGGTGTCCTACCTCGTGACGGCGTTCGGCGTGATCAGCGCGATGGTCATTCTGGGAGAGCGCTACTCGCTGCTTGTTTGGGCAGGTTTTGCGCTGATGCTGGTGGGGCTTTTCCTGGTGCGACCGCAGGCAAAGACAGGGGTTGTCGCAGCGGGCGGCTTGCCCGAAGATACGGGTCAGGCCACCTGAGCAGGACCTGACGATGGACATTTTCGCGCTGATTGAAACCCATGACGCGGCACTGAGCCTCGCGGTGGTGGCGTTGATGTTCCTGCTGTTTTTACGGGAAACCTATCCGACCGAGGTAGTGGCGATTGCGGGAGTGGCCTTGCTATTGGCCACAGGGCTTTTGCCCTATGAGGCCGCGATTGCAGTCCTGTCGAACCCCGCTCCCTGGACGATTGTGGCGATGTTCATCGTGATGGGCGCCCTGGTGCGCACCGGCGCCCTGGAGTGGTTCACCCGGCTGGCCGAGGGTCAGGCTTCGACGCGCCCGGCGCTGGCGGTGGGGGCCTTGATGGCCTTCGTGATGCTGGCCTCGGCTTTCGTGAACAACACGCCCGTGGTGGTCGTGATGATCCCGGTTTTCGTCCAACTGGCGCGGCGGTTGGGCGTGGCGGGAAGCAAACTGCTGATCCCGCTGAGCTATGCCGCGATCCTGGGCGGGTGTCTGACGCTGATTGGCACCTCGACCAACCTGCTGGTCGACGGGGTGGCGCGGGCACAAGGGCTGGCAGCGTTTTCGATTTTCGAGGTGACACCGCTGGCGTTGATCCTCGCGGTTTGGGGCGTGATCTATTTGCGCTTCATCGCGCCGCGGTTGCTGCCCGACCGGGCGAGCATGGCGTCCCTCCTGTCGGATCGGTCTTCGCGCAAATTCTTCACCGAGGCGGTGATCCCGCCGGACTCCGACCTGATCGGACGGGATGTGACGGGCGTGCAGCTTTTCAAACGAGAGGGCGTGCGGCTGGTCGATGTCATTCGCGGGGATGTGTCGTTGAGGCGCAATCTGGACGGCGTGGCGCTTCAGGTTGGCGACCGGGTGGTGCTGCGAACGCAGGTGACGGAGCTTCTGAGCCTGCAACGCAACAAGAGCCTCAAACGCGTGGATCAAGTCTCGGCGGTGGAGACAACGACGGTTGAGACGCTGATCACACCGGACTCGCGCATGGTCGGGCGGCGGCTGGGGGCGATGCGCCTGCGGCGGCGGTTCGGCGTCTATCCGTTGGCGGTGCATCGCCGGGATCGAAACATCGGACAGCAGTTGGACAATCTGGTGGTTCAGGTGGGCGACACGCTGCTTCTGGAAGGCGCGCCTGAAGACATCGGGCGGCTGGCGACCGAGATGAACATGGTCGATGTCACCAAACCGACGGAACGGGCCTACAGACGGTCTCATGCGCCCATTGCCATTATTGCTCTGGCCGGGTTGGTTCTGATGGCGGCATTGGGCATTGCGCCTATCCTTCTGCTTGCCGTGTTGGCGATGGCGGTGTTGTTTCTCACCCGCTGCGTTGACGCAGACGAGGCGTTTTCCTTTATTGACGGTCGCCTGATCGCGCTCATTTTTGCCATGCTAGCGGTCGGGGCCGCGCTGGAGGAGACCGGGGCCGTCAAACTGCTGGCCGATGCGTTGGCCCCCTTGCTCATGTCCGCGCCGCCTTTTCTGCTGATCTGGGCGGTGTATTTGCTGACCTCCGTGCTGACGGAGCTCGTGTCCAACAATGCTGTGGCCGTTGTGGTGACCCCCATCGCCATCGGTTTGGCCACGGCCTTGGGCATTGACCCGCGCCCTCTCGTGGTGGCTGTGATGATCGCGGCCTCTGCCAGTTTCGCGACACCGATCGGGTATCAGACCAACATGCTGGTTTACGGGCCGGGCGGCTACAAGTTTACCGATTTCATCAAAGTGGGCGTGCCGCTGAACCTCACCGTGGGGTTGCTCGCGTCTGCCCTCATTCCGTTTTTCTTTCCGCTTTAGGATTTTTTTGCCTGCGGCGCAGGTATTTGTGACAAGAAAGAAGCTGCGGGAGCGCGCTCATGTTAGCTTCTTTCTTGTCACAAATACCTAGAACAAACCTCAGCCATCAAAGAAATACGTGGCTTCATGGGCGATGGGGAAGTTCACAGACCGCGCGATGAAGCAGACCTTGCCGATCTCGTGGTGGAGCGCATCTGCGCGGGCCAGATCGGTGCCGACGGGCACGGTGATTTGCGGGCGCAGGGTGGCGGACAGGAAGCGCCCTGCACCCGAGGGTTGGCTTTCGCCATGGCCGAGAGGGTCATCCGTGTAACCGCTGACCGCGATGCCTGCGTCTGAGGCCAGATGGAGATACCACAGCATGTGGCAGGCCGAGAGTGCCGCGATCAGCATGTCTTCGGGGTTATGAAGCGTTGGGTCACCACCAAGGAGCGGATCATTGGAACAATGGATCACGTGCTTGCCCGGTGTCTCCACGTTCCAGGTGCGATCGTAGGCTTTGTAATGCGCGGTGCCCTGACCGCGATTGCCCGTCCAGGTGACGCGGGCCGGGAAATCATGCTTTGCCAAACGCAATCACCTCCCGTTCCGTCACGATCATGTCGAGCGGTTGATCCGTGGGTTCCAGCGGCAGGGTATCGGCCACTTGCGCGGCATAGGCAAAACCGATGGCCAGCGTCGCGCGGCGCGCGCGCAGGCGTTCCAACGTCCGGTCATAGAACCCGCCGCCATAGCCCAACCGCCCACCGGCGCGGTCGAAAGCCACAAGCGGAACGATCAGGATCTCGGGATCGAAGAAATCATCAACCACAGGCACCTTGGCCCCGAAGGGGCCATCTTTCAGGGGCCCGAAGGGCTCCCAGCGAGAAAACTCGAGCGGCATCCCCTCGCCCTGAATGACAGGCACGCCAACAGGGCCGTGCGCAGCCGCCTCGGCCATGGCGGGCAGCGGATCAATCTCGGTCCGGATGGGCATGTAGCCTGCAATCGGCACGCCGCGATATCCTGCGAGACATTCCGACAGGAGGGACGAGCAGCCCGGCAGTCCTTGACCATGGGCCTCTTTGCGGCGGGCGAAGGCAGCCTTGCGGGCCGTCGCCTTGATCTGCGTCAGGTCCGTCACAGCATGATCACCACGGCGAGGCCAAGGAAGGCAAAGAAGCCCACCACATCGGTGACGGTCGTCACGAACGCGCCGGAGGCCAGGGCCGGGTCGATGCCGGCCTTTTCTAGAAGCACGGGGATGGCCGTGCCGGCCAACCCGGCGGCCACAAGATTGATCACCATAGAGAGCGCGATCACGTAGCCCAGTTCCGGCCCGCCGAACCACAGCACGCCCACCACCCCCATCACCACGGCAAAGATCACACCGTTGATCAGGCCCACCAGCACTTCACGTCGGATAAAGCGCCAGACGTTGCGCCCGGTCAGGTCCTTCGTGGCCATGGCGCGTACGGCGACGGTCAGGCTTTGCGTGCCAGCATTGCCGCCCATGGAGGCGACGATAGGCATCAACACGGCCAGCGCCACGACCTGCGCCAGCGCCTCTTCAAATTGCGCGATCACCAGGGAGGCGAGGATCGCGGTGGCGAGGTTGACGGCAAGCCACGGGAAGCGGCGTTTTGTGGTGTCGATCACGCGGTCTGCAAGGCTGCCTTCTTCGCTGACGCCGGCGAGGCGCAGAATATCCTCTTCGTGCTCTTCATCCAGAACGACCATGGCGTCATCGATGGTGATCATACCGACGAGGCGGTCATTTTCATCCACCACGGGCGCGGAGATCAGGTGGTATTGGTTGAAGGCATAGGCCACATCCTCTTCGTCCTGCGTGACAGGAATGACGTGGAAGGTTTCTTCCGTGATCGACTGGAGCAGCACCTCGCGACGGGATCCCATCAGCTTGCCCAGCGTCACGTTGGCCACCGGGCGCAGGCGGGGATCCACGAGCGTGACATGATAGAACTGCTCTGGCAGATCGTCCTGATCACGCAGGTAATCAATGGCCTCGCCCACGTTCCAGTGCTCGGGGGCCATGACCACCTCCCGCTGCATCATGCGGCCAGCGCTGTCTTCGGGATAGGAAAGTGCGGTTTCGGCGGCGATCCTGTCGCTATCTTCCAGCGCGTCGAGGATCACCTCCTGCTGGTCCGCTTCCAGATCCTCCAGCAGGTCGACCACATCGTCGCTGTCCATATCGCTGAGGCTGTCGGCGAGCACTTCCGGCTGCAACATGCCCAGCACTTCTTCGCGCAGGCCTTCATCCAGTTCCGACAGGATATCGCCGTCGAATTCCGCCCCCAGAAGTTCGATCAGGCGGCGGCGGTCGAATGCGGTGATCTGTTCGAGAAGGTCGGCGATGTCGGCAGGGTGCATATCGTCGAGATCGGCGTGCAATTTGGCGGCATCGCCCACATCGACGTCATGCATGATCCGCGCCACGGCGGTTTCATCCAGCGCATAGGCGTCATCATCCTCGCGCTCAGGTGCCTCGTTCAGCTCTGGGTCTGTGTCTGCCATGGCCGGGCCCTATCTTTTGCTGAGGTCAGGAGTAATCAAGCACGCGCAGGAAAACAACATGGATCAGAGGCGCACCAAAGTGGCCTTGGCGAGCCCCGGTCTGACGTTTCCTACCTTTGACCGGAAGCGGTTTGTTGTTGGGTCGCCGAACCACATCCGAGCAGCAGGCTGCTATTGCCATTTCGCCAAGCCCTGGCGAGGGCGTGACGACGGCCCGCCGCGCCGCGCACCCGACCTCGCACTGGAGGGTTAACCCTTCTTGGGGATGTGATTGCGGACGACCTGCAGGCCGTCCATTCCCGTGATCAGTCGGGCACCCTTGGAGCGGAAGAGGTAACTGGAGACCCAGCTCATGGCCACGAAAAGCGGGCGTTTCACCCCGATCAGGAAGTAGATATGCACAGCGCCCCAGATGCACCACGCCACGAAACCCGACAGCTTCAGCCGACCCATGGAAATGATCGCGGAGTTGCGTCCGATCGTGGCAAGGTTTCCCAGATGACGATAGCGGAAGGGAGCGGGCGCGGAACGGCCTTCGGCCAGCGCGGCAAGCCGACGGCCTGTGTACCTGCCTTCCTGCTTGGCGGCGGGCGCGATACCCGGTACATCCAGCCCATCTTTCCAAGCCACTTTCGCGGCATCCCCGATCACTGTCACATTGGGCTTGCCCGGCACGGTCAGGTCAGGTTCCACCGCCACGCGGCCCACGCGGTCCGTTTCAACGCCCAGCCAGTCCTTCAGGCTGTCGACTTTGACGCCCGCCGCCCAGATCACGGTGGCAGCGGGGATATCTTCGCCTGCGACGGTGACGCCGTCGGCGGTCACATCTTCGACCATGGCGCCCGTCATCACCTCAACCCCCAGCCGTTCGAGAGAGCGCTGGGCCTTTGTTGACAGCTTTTCGGGAAAGGCACTCAGGACGCGAGGGCCGCCTTCGACCAGCAAAATGCGTGCCCTTTCGGGCGAGATGCGACGGAAATCGCCTTGCAGAGAAACGTTGGCCAACTCCGCGATGGAGCCCGCCATTTCAACGCCAGTGGGCCCTGCGCCGATGATCACGAATGTCAATTGCCGGTCCTGTTCCGCCGTGCTGTCCGACAGTTCCGCGTTTTCAAAGGCGACGAGCACGCGGCGGCGGATTTCAGTGGCATCCACGATCTTTTTGAGACCGGGCGCGTATTCGGCCCAATGATCCTTGCCGAAATACGAATGGGACGACCCGTTGGCAATGATCAGGTGGTCATAGTCTACCGTGCCGAATTCATGGGTGACGGTTTGAGCGTCCGTATCGACCGATTGCACTTTGGACAAGGTCACTTGCACGTTTTCCTGCCCTGAAAAGATGCGCCTGATCGGCCAGGCAATGTCCGCGGGCGACAGGTCAGCCGTGGCCACCTGATAGAGCAGCGGCTGGAACAGGTGGTAGTTGCGCTTGTCGATGATCTTGATGTCCACGGGTGCGTTCTTGAGCGCTTTGGCGGCGGCCAGACCGCCGAATCCCGCGCCGATGATCACGACACGGGGGCGTTTGCGAGACTGTGACATGGGGTGTCCGTTCGAGGTTGGGCGCGACGTATTGCGCCGGTTGTCCCTGATCTACACAGTGCGCCGACAAATAAAAGACACCCGCACCAATACGTGAACGCGTTGAAACGAAACGGCGCGGATCCCTCCCGTGCGGGCGACAAACGGCCTATCTTTGGGCAAACACGGAGGGGTCATGACGGACGCGCAGGATGAGTATGAACGCAAATTCGACGCCGCAACGCAGGAAATGCGCGAGATTGGCATTGCCAGATACAGCTCCGTGCCGCCGCTGATCCGTCTTCTTCGCACATGCGGGTTGATGCCGCGACCGCCACTTTATGAGCGTTTCTGGCGCACGGTGTTCGTGCAGGGAACGGTTTTCGGATTGGGTTTCGGGCTTGTCATGTATTTACTTGTTTGGCGACCCGAAGGGATTGCCGCCTTGGTGGCAATTCAAACATCCGCCCTTTCGGGGGCGATGTTCGGTCTGGGCATGGCGCTGTATTACCGTTGGGTAAAATCGCGACACAGTCTGACAGATTGGGACACGTTGTGAGCGCGGTCACTCGGGGATGCTGAACACCTGACCGGGGAAGATGAGATCCGGATTGCGGATACGGTCGCGATTGGCTTCAAAGATGCGCACATAGGCCGTGCCTTCGCCGTAGCGTTCCCGGGAAATCGCCCAAAGCGTGTTGCCCGTCTGAACGGTAATGGCGCGAACGCCGTCGGTGTCTTCCTGACTGGCGAGCACGTCCTTGTCCTCGCGCTTGAACGGGGTTTCCACGCGGGAGGTGACATTGCCCTGATCGTCCACCTCATCGATGCGCAGGGTGTACACGCCCGTGTCCACTTCGGGCAGGTCCGAGCGCCAATTGCCATCTTCCGCGATCCGCGACGTGGTGATGGGCGCGTTGTCGAGATAGACCTGCACAAACCCTTCGCTTTGCCCACGGCCCGAGAGCTGCACTTCTCCGTCCGGGGAATAGGTGATGGTGTCGAGGGCGACGACCGACATCACGTCGGGCGCGGGATCGCCGGAGACAGGCGGTTGCAGGACGCGCACGCCATCTTCGTCGGAAATAAGCACGGCGGTGCCTGTTTCACCACCCTCGTCCGTCCGTGTCTTTTCTTCAGACGCCTCAGGGGTGGTGTCATCAGTGGTCTGATTTCCCTGATCCGTGGGTTCAACGCCGGCCACGGAGAGATCCATGGGCGCGATGATCACGTCTTCCAAGGAGGCCAGCACCTCCCCCGTGTCGGGTGAGCGGGCAGACAGGCGCAGGATGCGAGGAGCATCGCTGATCTCGATATTGAGAAACTGGGCAAATTCACCGCTGTCATCCGACGGAAAGGTAGAAAGTTCCGTGTCATCCACGAGCACGGTGATGTCCCATCCCGGCTGTGACCGGCCGGAAATCAGCATCTGGCCGTCAGATTCCAATCTGAACGTAGAGATGCTGGGATGCAGTGTGTCGGACAGGGATGCATCTGGTTCCGCCGACGCAGTGTCGTCAGAGCCCGTGGTTTGCGGCTCAGAGGCGTCCAACGCGGTTTGCGTTGCCTCATCGGGCGGCGCCGCGTCCGATTGCGGCCCGAGGACACCAGCCATGTAGAGAAAGCCGCCCACAACAGCGCCGGCCGCCGCCACGACAACAGCCGCCCCGCTGGCCACGCCCAGTGATGCCCCGCCAGATACTCCAGCCTCTTTGCTCATCCGGAACCTTCCTTCCACGCCTGTGCCGCGCAGTTGTGTGACCATATCAACATAGCTATCAGGGGTCAAAACAACCCTTCAACACGGCGAGGTGATCTGATGACTGCGCGTTCAATCTGTGTCTTTTGCGGCTCACGTGCCGGCGTGGACCCTACATATGAGGCGGCGGCCACTCAGTTGGGCCAAGAAATCGCGCAACGAAATTGGCGGCTGGTCTATGGCGCGGGCGATGTCGGCCTGATGGGTGCGGTCGCGCATGCGGCGCAAGCAGGCGGTGCGGAGACCTTTGGCGCGATCCCCGAACATCTGGTGAAATGGGAAGTCGGCAAGACGGATCTGACCCGCTACGTGGTGACTGAAACCATGCATGAGCGCAAAAAGGTCATGTTCATGAATTGCGATGCCGTGGTGGTGTTGCCGGGGGGTGCGGGATCGCTTGACGAATTCTTCGAAGTGCTGACATGGCGGCAGCTGAGATTGCATGAAAAGCCGCTCATTTTGCTCAACGTGACGGGATATTGGGACCCGCTGATGACCCTCATGCACCACGTCGTGGATCAGGGCTTTGCCGAAGCCTCGCTGCTGGGGTTTGTCACGGTCTGCGATACCGTTGAGGAGGTGATGGCCGTTCTTGAATGATCTCCGGGGGCGTTGGAGGTATTTCGTCACGCCACCGCGGAAATCTGCGCGATGCGCCCGACACCAACGACGGCCGAAACCTGCCCCACCTCCACCTGAAAGGCCCCCACAACGCCGTCTGCGGCCTGCGCCGACAGATCATAGGTCCATTCGGGAGTTTCCACGATTGTCTCCCGCACCAGGCTTTCCCCCTGACGGACGCGCACAAGGTATTGCTCGCTCTCTTCCCCAAGTGGCACATCGAAACCCTGCCACGGATCGCCCGCAATCCGCGTACGGCGAACCCACGTGGCGGTGCGATCTTCGCCCGGATTGCCCGACAGCCGCAGGTGAACGGGACTAAGGGGGCGCAGGCCCACACCGTCGAACGCAAGTTCCGCCACGCTGAAGGCCGAACCGCCGACGGGCTGATTGGACGGTCCAACGCGATAGAACCGCGTGAGCCCCAACTGTGACATGGCGAGATTGATCTGTTGTGGCGACCCGTCAAGGCGCACAAGGTATGAGCCCTCTGGCCAAACTGTGGATGTTTCGCTTCCCAACTGCCCACGCAGGCGGTGGTCGACCTCGTAGATGCCGTCTTCCACCAGATCCGCATCACGGAACTGGATCAGTTCCCAATTGCCCGGGGTGCCGTCGCCAATGGCGCATAGGTTGGCACCGCCCAGCAATTGATTGTCATCGACGCCATCAAGGGTGCCGAAAACCATTTCGACCCGCAGCGGGTCACCGCGATCAATCAACCCCGCGGGTGCGGGATTGAGCGGTGTCTGGGTGACGCCGATGGGCGTGCGCACGTCAAGCACCTTGTCGAGTACAAATCCCGCATCCTGATTGGAGCTGTAGAGCGCGGCCGCACCCGGCCAGGGATCGGCGGTGACCGAGATGTAGGGCGCGTGGGGCACCTCTTCGCCGGTGATCAGCGGCAGATCCATGAAGAACGGTCGCACAAGGCCAGGTGCATCGATGGTGCGCACGGAACCAAGCCGTTCGTCGAACGGGATGACAGAATAGGTTTCGGGTTCCACCCGCACGGCTTCGATCTTTTGCGCGTGCGGCAGCAGTTCGACACGGTCCACGCGAAACAGCCCTTCGCCGCCATCCTCGGGCAGGCTGACCACGTCCCCTGCCCCGACGATGAGGTTTGAGCGGGGCAATGTGAAGCTGGCCGTATCTGTGGCAAGCCGGGATTCCGCCAGCCAGCGCTCCACAGTCTGGCGACCCTCTGTCCGGGTCATGGCCAGAGGAAACTCCGAAGTGGATACGGTGAGAAGGTCATCATCGGGAAGGCTGGCCTCTTCCGCCACGATCTCGAAGTCGGCATCGGCCTCGATGAAGCGCAGACGCACGCGGCCGGCAAGTTCGACATCTGAACCACGCACCTCTTCTATTGTGGTGCCACTTTCCCCGTCCCGCACCACGAGGTCTGGATCCACTGCGAAATCAGAAAGCCCGTCGCGCAGCCGGAACCGCAGTTCACCGCCCCGTTCCACCACGTCTGCGCCGTGCTTCAACATCAAAGGCTGAAGGATGGAACGCGGCTCCGCCACCTGTTCCACCACGTATCCCTTTACATGGCCATGCAGATCATCGGTGTTGCAATACCCAAGTCCCACATCGGCGCACACTTCCTCGACCACGGAGGCCAGTCGCTGTGCTGACACGCGCCCTGTGATCCAGTGACCGCGCAGATAGTTTTCGCCATCCGTCCACAGATCCAGCCGATTTGGGAAAAAGGGGAAGGGTCGCACATCCCAGGCCCAGACATAAGCATGATCCATGTCGATCATGGGCGCGCCATAGACTTCCGAGATAGGGTTGTTGACCGGGTCGTTCCAATAGCCGGACATGGCACGCAGATATTGAAACTGCATCAGGTCATCGCGCAATCCATTGGAGAAATACGGCACACTCGATTCCGAAGACTTGGGGTCGATGAACTTGTTGGGCTGGTTGGTGCCCTTGTCCACGGCACCGCACCCGTATTCCGTGAAGCGGATGGGTTTTGATTCCGGCACCCATGCGGTGGGCACCTCTGCACGCACACCCGCTACCCGTTCGAAATGCCCGCTGCGCCACCAGTTGAAGATGTCCTTGTAGCGATAGATCCATGGTTCGCCGAAAGTGTCATCGCTGATGGGCGTGCGGATCTGTGCCTCACGCGCCTGGTCAGAGTGGTAGAACCAATCGTACCCTTCCCCGCCCTGGACGTTGGACATGAGGTATTCAAGGTCGTAGATCGAACCGTAGTTCTGCGCATCCAGATGGTCCGTGCCATCGCGCCAGTCGCTGAGCGGCATGTAATTGTCGATGGCGATGAAGTCGATGTTGGGGTCAGCCCAAAGCGGATCGAGGTGGAAAAACCGGTCGCCGCTGCCATCCTGTGGTTGATACCCAAAGTATTCAGACCAGTCGGCGGCGTACGAAATCTTTACATCCGGCCCCAGCATGGTGCGCACTTCGGCAGCCAGCGCTCGCAACTGGGTTACGGCGGGAAAGCTGTTATTCGCGCCGCGGATCTGGGTCAGACCGCGCATTTCAGAGCCAATGCAAAAGCTCTCAACCCCCCCGGCCGCCACGCAGAGTGCCGCCTGATGCAAGATGAAACGACGATAGCTGAACTCATCAGGTCCGCTGTATAGAACCGGGCTGATGCGCACCCTGCCAGTGTAGGTGAACGGATCGAAATCCTGGTCCGGCGGAGGTGGAGGCGGTGCAGAACTGCCCAAAACAAAAAAGTCCGCCGCCGAGGCGGTGCCAAAGAACGCTGCAACTTCCGCTTCCGCTTGGGCGGTGCCATCAGGGCTGCCATCCCGCCCCGGTGCAACCGAGGTCGTGATCCGTCCGCGCCAAGGCAAGACCGGTTGGTCGGTGGCGTCACTGTAGGGATCTGGACGGCCATTGCCGTCGGTCTGGTCCATCAGGATGAAAGGGTAATACAGCACCTCTTGCCCTGCGGCATTGAGCGCCTTGATGGCTTCAATCACCGATTGGTCCGAGGGCGTCCCGCCATAGATGGGCGCGCCGTTTTCATCGCTTTGCATCAATTGCGCTGTGCCGCGTCCCAACCCACTGCAGCGCCAGGGCTGGTTGATCCCGTCAGCATTTTTTCGTTCCACCTTGGGCTGGATCGTGCAGTCGCCGCACCGAAGGTCATCGCCAATCCAGCTGACGACCAGGGATGTGGCACCGCAATTCGGCAGCTCGCCTTGCAGATTGTCAATTGACACAAGAAGGTCCGCCTGACCAGAGGCCGAGTTGACATTTGCCACGCGCGTGCGCCCAAAGCCGGTTCTCACTTGCACCGGCGTCGTCGCCAGCACGTATTCACCGGACCCCGGAAGCAACGCCACCCCTCGCACCGCATGTACCGGGTCCAGATCGGCGCCCGGCAAGCCCTTTTGGACCGGGCGGTTCACCTCAAAGGTCAGTTGAGGAACACGTCCGCCGAAATCGGTAAGGTCCAGATCTTCGATCACCACATAGGCCGTGCCGCGATAGGCGGGCACCGTGCCCGCGCCCTCGATGGCTTCGATCTTGGGATCGGGCAGCTGATCTTGTGACCCTGGATAAAACCGCATGGTGATGCTGTCGCGGGCCAGTTCAATGCCATCGGCCCAGACACGCCCAACATGGCTGACTTCCCCTTCACACAGGCCAATAGCAATACTGACGGAATAAGAATAGCGGACCTGCGTTGGCGCACTGGGTGCGCCCCCTTTGCCCGCACCACCGATGACTTGCCGTGTTTCCAGAAATTCGGACGCCCAGATCACATTGCCTGACACCCGCATCTTGCCCCAGACCCGAGAAACGGCATCGCCTTCCCCAGCCCCCGTGAGCCTGAGCCGGCTGATCTTACCAGTTTCGACGGCGTCCGAGCCCTGCCCCAACAGTTTCTGGTCGATGGATCTCCCAATGATCGCTCCGGCAAAGCGACCCACCGCCACGGCAGACAGGCCAAGAAACGTCCCCCCGATGGAGCCGCCAATGGCAGCACCTGCTGCCGAAAGAAGAATGGTTGCCATATCTCAGAGCTCCTGTCTCAGATCATCTGGGGAAAGGCGAAACGCGCCACGATGCGACGGCGCCATGGGGTGCTGAGCGGGCTTTCCACCACGGCATGGCGGGAATAGGCATGGATGAAACTGGACTTTGCTCCGATCTCTCCTGCTATGCCCACATGCTTGGCCACCGCCCCATCGCGCATGCGAAAAAGCAGCAGATCGCCAGGGGCATCATGCATCAGGTGCTTGGGTTCAAAATGCCGTGTTGCCGCCTGCCAGAGCTGTTCCACAGCCTGCGGCTCTGCCCAATCCATAGTGTAGGCTGGCACAGGCTCAGGTTCTGTCCCCAGAACATCGCGCCAGACGCCACGAACAAGACCAAGACAGTCCGCGCCCGCCCCTTTTCGCGACCCCTGATGCCTGTATGGCGTGCCGATCCAGTCACGTGCCGCGTCGACCACGCGGGTTTGAAGATCGCTCATCCCCGCCTGCTCCCCCCGTCAAGATTGGTCGCGCGGGTTGGATCGCTGAAGGACCAATCGTCACCCGGCAGATCGGGAAAGCCTTGAAAATCCAGGATGGAGGCGAATTTTTCCTGATGGTCTTCGACGGTATTGTCACATCCCGCCAACAAATGAACCTGATCCCCCGCCGCGACAGGAGCACGGATGGGGCGCCAGAGTTCAATCACGCGGAGATCGTCTTCGAAATAATCGCGTTTGATCGAGCCTGTCAGGTCAACCGCAGCCCCATCCAGCATCGTCAGCGTTCCAAACTGGAACCATTGGTCGCGAAAACTGTCTAGGCCCTCAAAACGAAAGACCTGCCGGTTCTCAACCTCATGGATCGTAACCTCCACCCCTAAGGCAGGGTTTTCCGGGTCCAACACGGCGTTCCCGTTTTTTTGGTAGGTGCGGCCGGTCGGCTGGTTGAGGATATCCGTAAGGCCGCGCAACTCTGCCTCAAAGGCGCCCTCTCGGCGGGTCACCTCGCCAATATGGCCGCGAAACATCAAGGCACGCAGGGCCACATCGGCCCAATTTACCAACCAGGCACGCACCTCTGCACCGTCAAAACGGCCGGCCTCGATATCTTTATCGGTGATCGCAGCAGCGCTCAGCGCGCCCAGCGCCTCTGTGTTGTCCACCGACAACCCTGTTGTCTGCTGCAAGGCCGCCGCCGTCAGGCCGGTGTCTGCGCGAAAATCGATGCCTTCGAAATTGAGGTTCATGTCATGATCCGTGAACCCCATGGTCCAACCATCGCGGCGCGTGACGGCCCAGCACCGACAGATCGTTGTATTGCCGCTTTCCAAATGCGCCGCAAATTCTGGTTCCAAGCCGCTCATACCCGGATCTCCACAATCGGGACGCTTGGCGCATCGCCGGCCTGAAAACTGGCAAGAGACGTCTGAATGCGGTCGGTGTCGAACCGAACGGGCACGTCAAATTCGAAACCTGCCGAGATTTCCACGCCCTCGCTGGGTGGATGGTCGAAGGTTATAAGCCCATTCACCGTATCAACTGAGAAGTTGATGCTTTCTCGCTGTTCGATTTCGCCCAGCCCGATCAGAACCGTGCCCGCGACGGGTTTGGTGATAGGCCGTTCATAAACCTGCGTTCCGGACCGGTAGCGCTTGATCAGTGGGTACGTCCGCGTGACGTCATCACCGATGCCAATCAGTTGGTCATTGAATTGCGGTTCCGCCGTGGCGCGGGATGATTTGTAATCCGTCCAGTCTTTCCAGCGGAAGCCGTTGATCTGCCCTTGCCGCGCTTCGAAAAAGGCAATGAGCGCCTCGATATCATCAAGGCTGCGCAGCGCCACACCCGCGTCGTAGCGTCTGCGGGAATGCTGCCAGGGTGTATTGCGTTCTTCAAAGCCGTTGGCCAGCGTGACCACATCGGTAAAACGCTCTGGACCGCCTACGGACCCAAAACTCAGACTGGCCGGAAAGCGCACTTCGTGGAAATTCATGGCGTTGCCCCTCGTTTAGCGGTTGCGATTGCCAGCCCCGATGGCGCGACCCAGTTGCGCGGCAATCTGGGCGCGCGATCGTCGGAAGCCTTCGACATCAGGGGTGGAGATGTTCATCGTCACATTGACCGGGCGGCCACCTGACGCCTGCACGCCCAGCCTGCCGTCGGCACCACGGGTCAGCGGCATGATCGCCTCGGGCCCCGCTTCGCCCATTAGTCCCATACCGCCGCGCATTGGGAAATGGGTGGGGGACTGAACGATACCACCGGTGGCAAACGGTTGGACACGGCCCTGTGAAAACGGTGCGCCTTTCTCGAACGGAAGGATCCCGCCGATCAGATTGCTCAGCCCATCGCCCAGTAACCCACCCACACTGTTGGTCACCGGCTTGACGGCAGCATTGAAGGCCGCGTTGATCATTGTATTGGCCAGTGTATCGAGCGCGGTCGACAGGCTATCCCCGTCCAGAACGACGCCGCGAATGGCCTTGGTGAGACCTCGGCTGAAGCCACGTTCCAGCGTGGCCACATCCTGACCCGTCACCGCGAAAGCCTCTCGCATCTTGGACAGCTCGTTGTTGAACGCTGCGGCCATATCACTTGCCTGGCCCAACTGCGCGTCCAGCGCTTCGACCTGAAGGTCAAGATCATCAATCCGGTCCATCAATCATCGTCCTTTGCGTTTTCTTTTTGATCCGGATACGCCCGCATCAAATCCTTGAGCCCCGCCCGCGTGAGAGGCGCAATGCCTCCCTGTTTGCCCAGCAGCAGTTCCAGCTCAGCGGGCGTCAGTGCCCAGAATTCCACGGGACGCAAACCGGCCCCGCACACGCCAGCACGCATCAACCCGGGCCAGTCCACGCCGCTCATGCCTGTGGGCTTTCCGGGGTCATAAAGGCCCGGGCCAACAACTCCGCTGCAACCCGTGCCGCCCCCGTCAGGCCGCCCTCGATCTCCGCGCTGACCAGATCACTGGCCGTGCCCTGCCAACCGCCGCCGCGCAGCCCCGCAACGATCAACGCCAGCACATCGCGCGATGAAAACGCACCAGCTTCGAACCGCGTGACCAGATCGACGAGGTTGCCTGTGTCCAGCGCCGCCTCCATCTCCGCCAATGCGCCCAGCGTCAACTTCAGCACGTACCGTTCCCCATCCAGCACCAGCGCCACCTCACCTGCCCAAGGATTGGCCATCACCTCTGCCTCCATCTTTGTCCGCGGCTTCAGGCCACAACGAATGTCAGTTGACCTGCGGAGGACAGCGACAGTTCATAGGTCGCTTCGCCATCATGCGTACCGGCATATTCCAGACTGGCGATCTGAAACGGGCCTTCGACAATTCCGAAATCGGGGATCACGACCTGGAAATCAGGCGTCTCCCCGTCGAAAAATACCTGGCGCACACGTTCATCCACCAGTTCATCACGGAACACGCCGGAGCCGCTTATCCCTGCGCTTTTTACCCCGGCACCGCCCAGCAATTCGCGCCACCCGCCCGAGGACTCAAGGCTGGTCACGTCCACGCTTTCGGCGTTGAAGTTCACGCGCGTAGCGCGCAGTCCCGCTACGGTCTCGAAATTGCCGCTGCTGTCGAGGTCGATCTTGACCAGCAGGTCCTTGCCACTTTGAACTGTCATGTCTCTCTCCAGACGTTGAAGGGGTTAAGATGCGTCCACACGGGCGCGAAAAATGATATCGATGCGACGGGTGTCACCGGTGTCTTCGCGTGCGGCACGCGCGCGGAAGAAATGCAGTGCTACAAGGGTTCCAATGGTCAGCGGCAGATCCGCATCCACCAGTGCATCATTGATCGCCGCCGCCACGGATTTCGCGGTGTAAAACCCTGCTTGATCGCTGACCACCGACACGGTCAGGCGGTGCCACGCCCCACCGCCGGTGCCGTCCGAGGCATCCTGCGTCACGTCTTCGCCCAGCAGCACGTACGTGGTGGGCAGCGTGCCATTGGGCAGCGCATCATAGATCGCGTTGCCGACCAAGCCGCTCAGCGTCAGATCGGTCGAAAGCTTCTGATACACGGCCGCCTGCAAAGCGGCTGAAACGGCATAGCTCATGCGGCCAACTCCTCTTCGGCGAAACAGGTCAAAAACCGCCCCTGCCCATCCTGTTCGCCCACGGCATGAATGTTGAAAATCCGGGTTCCATCGCGAAATCGCTGCCCCGCGAAAGGGCGCGACTGTGCACCAAGGGGGGCCGATCGCACGGTGATGCGGTAGTTGGTGGAAGACAGCGCACCGCCTTCCCCGCTCGCTTCCCGCCCCGTACGCAGGCGCACATCGGCCCAAAGTTCACCCTGCGCGACCCAGGTTTCATCGAACCCGCCTGACCCGTCAGAGATCCGTTCAGGCGATTCCAGCACGAGGATCCGGTTGAGTTTCGGTATACTCATCTCAGCGAACCCCACCCAAGACGCGCACATTCTTGTACCGCTCGATCAGACTGGAAACGCCATAGGGCATCGACGCCTCGGTGAGCGTCGCCTCATGACGGTGTTCATAGTAATATGCCGCCAGCAAGAGCACTGCATGTCCCAGATCAGCCGGAAGCTCGCCCCAATTGGCGCCGATCCCGGCGATGAAATCGATCTCCACCGTCCCGTTGAGTGGGATCTTCGGCAAACAAAGCCCGGCAGGTTTCAGCAATGGGCGATGGGTGTCCTTGACCAAGACGTACTGATCCGGATCGACCGGCGTTGCATTGGCGGCGGCGCTGACCATCACCATGCCCGTCACCTCGGAAATCGGAGCAACGGGCAAAGGTTGCCCCACGTCATCGCGCCACCCCGAAAGCACCCAGGAAAAATTTCGCGTGATCAGGATTTTCCCCGTACGCGCCTCGATCGCAGACAGGGCCGCGCGCAGGAAACTTTCAAGAACAGCGTCCTGAATATCGTCATCCGAAAACCCTGTGCCAAGGCGCAGATGGGCTTTGAACTCATCCACCGGAAGGGCCGCCTGGGGCACAGCAGTTTCTTCAATTAGCATCATGGGTTTTCTCCAAGACATGCCCCCTCAACCAAAGAGTCTGGCAGATCGAAAAGGCGCGCGCGCAAAACGTTGCTCAGTCGGAGGGGTGAGCCAGACAACGCCTGCACACATGCGCGCGCCTCCCGCGCGGGGCCGTTTCCGACCCCGCACCATCCAACATCCTTTAGGAGACGCCGAATTTCAGAAGTTTGATGGCCGCAAAATCGCTCACATCACCGCCGACGCGTTTGGTGGCATAGAAAAGAACGTGCGGCTTGGCGGAGAACGGATCGCGCAGGACGCGCAGATCGGGGCGTTCAGCAACGGTGTAGCCCGCGCTGAAATCACCAAACGCGATAGCGAAAGCATCAGAGGCCAAATCGGGCATGTCTTCGGCGATCAGAACTGGATAGCCCAGAAGACGTGCAGGTTCGCCAGCGGCCAAACCATCCGACCAAAGGAAGCGGCCATCGCCATCCTTGAGCTTACGCACCGCGCCCGCAGTCTTGGAATTCATGACGAAGGTCCCATTGGCCCGGTATTGCGCACCCAGCGCATAGACCAGATCAATGATCGCATCGCCGCCGCTGAAATCTCCATCTACGCCCGTGGGCACATATCCGATGCTGTCCCAGGCCCAGCTGCCATTGTCCACCGTCGGATGGGTCAGGAAACCCACGGGCTTGTCGACGCCGTCGCCATTCACGAAAGCATCCGCCTCCGCGCGGGCAAACTTGTCTCCGATGCGCGCGGCCAGCCATGTCTCTATGTCAAAGGCGCTGTCGTCTAGAAGACGCTGGCTTGCCTTTGGCAAAGCAGACAGTTCGTGCAGCGGAATGGAAATGCGGTCGATGGTGGGTGTGCCCGTCTCGGTGACCGATGCGGTTTCATTGGCCCAGCCATGACCCAGCTCGGAATGGTCGATCAGCACGTCATAAGACGTGGCTTCCACCTGCACAACATTGGCAATCGCGCGGATGGACGCTGTGGACGACAGGACGCTCTGGATCGTGGCAGAGGTCTGCGGATCCACCAGATACCCACCATCACCGGCCACGGCCGTGTTCAGGGCTTTGCCTTCCAGTTCCAGCCCGCGCAGAGCATCGTCATCACCCGACCGCAGATAGGCATCAAACGCCTTCTGGTGCGGGGCTTCCGTTTCGGCCGAGGAGGCCAATGCGGGGCGCATAAGCCCTGCAGATTTGCGTTCGATCTTGCTCATCTTTTCTTCCTGCTGTTGAAGTCGCTCAAAAATGTCGGACTGAAAGCCCTTGAAGTCGTCCATGAAACCCGCCACGGCGGACTTCACCTCGGCCACCGGAGATGGATCTGAAGACACATCTTCCCCGGCCCGAGAATTTGCCTCGGTTCTGCTCATCATGTTTCCTGTTGCTTGAGGTGGTCCTGCGACGCGTCTGTCTACATTCGCGCCATCTCCTGGCGCGCGTCCGCAAAGGCCTGCGCCAATTCACGCAAAGTGTCTGCTTCCAGGGTTTCCCCCTTCGCCCCCACCCGCGCACTGGGCAGCATTGGGAAGGTCACAAGCGACACCTCCCAAAGCTCCAGTTCCTGCAAGAGTCGCCCCTTAGCATGGGGGCCCTTGGTATTCTTTGCCGCCTTGACGGTGCGATACCCGATCGACAGTCCGTCAATCGCGCCTGCTGCGATTAACTCCGCGGCTTCCCGCGCCCGCGCCACTCCGTCCAGAAGACGACCCTTTACGTAGAGACCGCGCGCATCCTCACGCACCTCATCCCAAACGCCGATGGGTTCCGCCGGATCATGCTGCCAAAGCATCTTGACCTGACGCCCCTCTGCCTTCAGCCGGTCAAGACAGGCCGCATAGGCGCCTTGCTCCACGACGTCGCCCCCCCGGTCCTGATCGCCAAAGAGGCTCGCATACCCTTCGATCACGGCGCCATCTTTCACGGACAGTTCCTGATCAAAGCGGCAGAACTTCTGCTCCAGGCCTTCGTTTACATTCATCTCACGCTCCTTCGAGGCATCCAAGATCGGGCCAGACCGGGTCAGTAAATGCTGACCGTGCTGCCACTCAGCACGAACGACATCAATCCGCCCACCATCGCCGCTATGATCAACCAGACGAGCTTTGAGATATGCCCGTCGATCTTTTCCAGACGGCGATCAATTTGGTCGAACCTTGCATTCATAAACTTGAGTTTTTCCTCACTCACCGCACGGTCCGTCTCAATCGCTGCAACACTCAGCTCCAGTGAATTGAGCCGCCGTTCCTGCTGCCGGAAAAGCTGCAAGGTCGCTTCATGCGGGGCAACAGACCGCCCCGCGATATTGGCGCCGTTGAGGCTCATGCACCCTCACCCAACGGCGGCAGGCCGAGCATCGTGCGCTTTTCATCCTGGGACAGGAAATCTGCGCCCGAAACACGTTTCCACTGCGCCTCACGCTCTGCCGCAAGCGCGGGCACCTGATCCAGATCGGGTTTAAGGTCAAGCGCCTCTCCGTTGAAGCCCTGCAACCAATCAGCAAGGCTGGCCGAGACACGCATCGCCAAGGGCAAGACCGTCAAGCGATAGAAGGCACGATTGGCTTCCTGATAATTCGAATAGGTGGCATCACCGGGAATCCCCAGCAGCATCGGCGGCACCCCGAAGGCCAGCGCGATCTCCCGCGCGGCACTCTCTTTGGTCTTCTGAAACTCCATGTCGGACGGAGAGAAGCCCATGGGCTTCCAGTCCAGCCCGCCTTCCAGCAGCATGGGTCGCCCCGCATTGCGCGCGCCCTGATGCATGCTCTCCATTTCCATCAGCAGCCGGTCATATTGATCGTTGCTCAGGCTGCCCTGGCCATCCGCCCCGGAGTAGACAATCGCCCCTGAAGGTCTTGCTGCGTTGTCCAACAACGCCTTCGACCAACGTGACGCTGCATTGTGCACGTCCACCGCCTGTGCTGCCGCTTGAAGCGGAGAGAACCCATAGTGATCATCCTGTGGGTGAAAAGACTTGAGGTGGCAGACCGGCGACGGCCCCTCTCCAATCGCAAACCGATGCTTGCGCCCTGATACAGCATATTCGTACGCCACGGGCCAGCCATCCGCGCCGGGCACAACGCTCATCCGATCGGAGCGCAGTACATGCAACTCCACAGGCTCAATAGCTTCGGCCCCGCCTACGGCTTCGACATAGGCATTCCCTGTCAGCAAAAGCTGCCCGTAAAGCGCCTCGAAAAGCTCTGCCTTGCCCTGCATCGGGTTGGGCGCATGCACCAGATCAAGGATCGGATGCGCCGCATATCGCTGATCTGCATCCTGCAAAACCAATGGCAGTGAGGCCGCCGCCTCCGCAATCATCTTCACGCACCGAAACCCCACTGGGTTTGCCACAAAACCCGTGCGCGTCAGGCTCGCCGCATCCCGGGGGCTCCATGCCACGCGCCCCACGCTGCCCCAGCTTGCCACGCGACCCGCAGCACTTGCCTTTTTTTCGGGCACCTGTCGATCGGAACCCTGGCGAAAGTAATCGAGGATCATCTAGGTGATCTCCTTCATTTGACTGAGAATGCGCGGCCAGTCCGCAACGTGAGCGCATCATTTGCGCCATGGTTTACGAAATCTTTATTGCACCGCGCGCATCCGAGGCCGCCGCCATTTGGCCGCCGGTTCGATCATCAACTCCGTCAGTGCCCACACCATGGCATCAAGCCTGTCAGGACTGCCGCTCGCCTCATACCCGCGCGCCGTCATGGCACACATCTGATCCTCCAACGCCTCCAGATGACGTGCATGGAACACTCTGCCTTGTTCATAGAGCGCGGCAACAGGCTCAGCCCGCGCGGCCTTGCCCCGCGTGGCATGAACGGCTTTGACGGGAACCAACGGGTCAATCTGGCGCACCACTTCTGCAACCATGTCGCCCCCCTGATTGACCTCCGCGACCAACCTGTCGGCACCATACTGCTCCATCGCGGCAATCGCTTTCGCCGCCCAACCGGCCGGGCGTGCAGCATGAACCGAACAATCCGCCAGCACATAGGCGCGCCAATTCTGCACCGGCCCTTTGGTCTGCGCTCCCGCCACGATGATCCCGCATTCATCAGACGTGGACTTTCCCGTTACAGGCGGATCAATGGCCACAACGATACGATCCAGCTCAGGGATGTCATCTACCCGCGCCGCTTCCAGTATTTCGCCTGTCCAAAGCGCACCTTCGGCATGATCCACCAATACGCCGTCCAGTTCTTGTCGGCCAAGCCGCGTGCCCGCATAGCGCACGCGCACCTCTTCCAAGAATGATTGCGCAAGATTAGCTGCATTGGCCTCCGTTGGCGCATGGGTCACAACCGTGCTCTCCCGCGCCAGCAACTGCTTGATCAGCGCGGTATTCCTTGGCGTTGTCGTCACACAAATCTGCGGATGCTCCCCCAACCGCAATGCAAATTGCAGCATATCCCACGTATCCTGCGCTTTCTTGAATTTCGCCAGCTCATCGACCCAGGCACAATCAAATTGCGGGCCGCGCAGCGCCTCCGGCTCTTGCGCCGAATAGATCTGCGCTGTGGCCCCGTTGTGCCAAACCAAACGCTTCTTGGAGGCTTGCCAATCTGGGCGCCTATCTGGCGGCGAGCAGGCCAAGATCCCGCTTTCGCCGAAAATCATCACGTCGCGCACCTGATCGACCGTCTCCCCGATCAGCGCCACACGTCGCGCTTGCCCCTTGTCCAAAGGCAATGAAGCTTCTACCTGCGCACGCACCCATTCTGCGCCCGTGCGTGTCTTCCCCGCACCGCGCCCGCCCATGACCATCCAGCAATGCCAGTCGCCTTCTGGCGGCAATTGATGGTCCAGTGCCCAGAACTCAAATAGATAGGGCAACGACAAAAGTTCACCAGGATCGAGACTTCTCAGGAAACTGTCAATCTGCTCAGGTCCCCCTGAGGCTATGAAGTTTGCTCCCGATCGAAGATTTGGCTTCTTCGAGGTTGACGGCAAAGTCGTGGACGATGCCCTGTTTTTCCTTTTCACGTTTGCCAAGCTGCACCTCCGCATCGATTGCAAGTTTCAACCATTGGCGGATTTCAACAACCGTCTTGGCGGCATTGCTGATTTGATCCAGCTCGCCAGCCTGTATGCGGTTGTAAAGGTGATCCAACTCCACGCGCATATCCGACAACTGCTGCTGCACAGATGTGATCGTTTCAGCCAGGCCATCAGGCCTGTCATCCGGAGTGATCAGGATCATGTTGTCCAAGTCCAATGCGTTACGCGATCACCCCTCCGGATAGGGCAAGGCCCTCCAGCAAAAATTCAACCTAGAGATGTATTTCGTGTCAGTCAACGTGTTGCGGGAAGCACAGCGCCCGCCGGTCAAACAGCTTGTTAGGGATTAGGCGCTCGACACAAAACGCGACCCGCAAGTAGGAGCGCGGCAACAGTCGCTCCATGACTATTCGGCGTTACGTTCCGCTTCGATCTCACGCCACCGCGCCACGTTTCGGTTGTGCTCATCCAGCGTTTCTGCAAAGGCATGTCCGCCCGTCCCGTCAGCCACGAAGAAAAGGTACGGCGTGTTCTCAGGATTGACCGCGGCCATCAGGCTCGCCTCACCCGGGTTGGCAATGGGCGTGGGCGGAAGACCGTCGATCACGTAGGTATTGTAGGGCGTAGCCTTGCGCAGTTCACTTTGGCGCAACCCTCGACCAAGCACACCTTCCCCGTTGGTGATACCGTAGATCACCGTCGGGTCCGTCTGCAGCCGCATCCCTCTCCGGATACGATTGACAAACACGCTGGCAACCTGAGGCCGTTCATCTGCCTGGCCGGTCTCTTTCTCGATAATCGAAGCGAGGATCAGGACTTCTGCCGGATCGGCCAGCGGCACGTCGGGATCACGCGCTTCCCATGCGGCGGCCAGACGCGTGCGCTGAACATCTCGCATCTGTTCCAATAGGCCCAGACGGCTGTCGCCCGCCTCGATTTCATAACTGAACGGTGCCAAGCTGCCTTCCGGTGGCACACCTTCGATTGTGTCTTCCAACACCTCAATCGCATTGAGCGCGGTCACGATTTGCCAACTGGTCACACCCTCGGCGACATCGATACGGAACCTTGTATCCGATCCGCCAATCGCCTCGGTGTATTCTGCGGGGCGCGACCCGTCGGCCTGCACCTCGAAATCCACCAGTTCAACAAAGGCTTCCGTGGCCGGGTTCAGTTCCTGAACTTCGGCGCGCACCTGCGTGACCCCGATGCGATAGACCACTTGCGTGCCACAGGTGCTGGCCCCACCGCGGGTGATGATGGCTGTCACCTCGCTCATGCTGGCCTTTTCCGGAATCAGCCAACTGCCCGCCTTCAGCAGTCCGGCTTTCCCGGAATAGTCTGCGCCCATGCGGAAGATCGCGCCATTGGTGATGGCACCCTTGTCCTCAAGGGCCCGAGACACTCGGGACATGTTCGAGCCCCGCTCCACCTGAAGACAGATCGATTGCTGCAAAGGGCCGGCGCCGGTGTATTGAGATTGCCCCCAAAGGATCACGCCGCCCATCAAAAACACGATGACGACGAGGAAAGTCAGGAAATTCGAGGCAATATTGCGCCACATTACCTGAGCGCCCCCACCACAACTGACGCGTTCGTGCCTCCGAACCCAAAGCTGTTGGACATAGCCACCTTGACCTCACGCTTCCGCTTGGCGTTGGGCGCGAGGTCCAGCGGTGTCTCCACCGCAGGGTTATCCAGGTTGATCGTCGGCGGAACGACCTGATCACGCACGGCGAGGATCGAAAAAATCGCCTCAATCGCACCCGCCGCACCCAGAAGATGCCCGGTGGAGGATTTCGTCGAACTCATCGTCGCCTTGGACGCCGCATCACCCAACAGCCGTTCAACCGCTTGCAACTCGATCGTGTCCGCCATGGTCGATGTGCCGTGGGCGTTGATGTAATCCACTTCCGCAGCGTCGATACCGGCGTTTTTCAACGCCGCCTGCATGGCGCGATAACCGCCATCACCGTCCTCGCTGGGGGCAGTGATGTGGTAGGCATCACCAGACAGTCCATACCCCAAAATCTCGGCATAAATCTTCGCGCCGCGGGCTTTGGCATGTTCCAGTTCTTCCAGAACCACAATACCCGCACCTTCACCCATGACGAACCCGTCGCGGTCTTCGTCGTAGGGGCGGCTTGCTGCCTTGGGATCATCTTCACGCTTGGTCGACAGCGCTTTGCACGCGTTGAACCCGGCAATGCCAATTTCACAAATGGCCGATTCCGCGCCGCCTGCGATCATCACATCCGCATCGCCATACTCAATGAGACGCGCAGCATCGCCAATCGCATGCGCTCCCGTCGAGCAGGCCGTCACCACGGAATGGTTGGGGCCCTTGAAACCAAATCGTATACCCACTTGCCCGCTCACCAGATTGATGAGCGCACCGGGAATAAAGAACGGCGAAACCCGCCGCACACCCTTTTCGCGAATGAGGTCCGACGTATCCTGAATGGACCGCAACCCGCCGATACCGGACCCGATCATGACACCTGTGCGCAAGCGACTTTCCTCGTCCTCAGGCATCCAATCCGCGTCTTCGACAGCCTGCTGAGCCGCAGCCAAACCGTAGAGAATGAAATCATCCACCTTCCGCTGCTCTTTGGGCTCCATGTAGGTGTCAGGGTTGAATGTATCATTGGTGCCGTCGCCATGCGGCACCTCGCAAGCGTATTTCGTAATCACCCTGTGCGTATCGAATTTCTCGATCAGACCTGCACCAGACTCACCATCCAGAAGACGGCGCCAGCTGGCCTCCACCCCATCCGCCAGCGGCGTAACCAATCCCAGACCCGTAACAACGACACGACGCATCTTGCAGCCCTTCCTTGACCTTGCGCGCCCCTTTACCGCGTCTTGGGGCAAAGGGGCAAGTCCGCCCGGCGTTCCCGCCGCGCGAAACATCGCCGGAACTGGCCGGACCACCTATCGAAAGACAGTGTTACTGGAACGACGCTACCGGTTCGTGTTCTGCCGCACCCGTGGCTATCGCCTCCTCCAAGTCAACCTGCTTGGCAAAGAGCGCCCGCCCGATCAGAGCACCGGATATATTGGGCACGTATTTCAGCCGTGCCACATCATCCACGGATCGCACGGTACCGCGTGCAATCACCGGATGACGCGTTGCCGCGGCCAGACCCGTGATCACCCCAAGACTTGCATCGCGATCTTCGCGATCTGCATCAATGTCGGTCACAATCACGCCCGCCAGCGGCACATTTTCGAAGGCCGCGAGATACTCTTCTGGCTGAAGCGCGCTTTTCGTGCGCCAGCCCTCTGTCATGACCGATCCTTCAAACACGTCCACCGACAGCACGATCTGGTCGGGGTATTCGTTCGCCAAGGCCTTGAATGTCTGCGGATCATGGGCCGCCATAGTCCCCAGCACAATACGGCCAGCGCCCTTATCAATCCAGGCTTCCACGCCTTCGCGAGACCTAAAGCCGCCGCCCACCTGAACGGGGATACGCACACTGCGGATGATCTCCTCAATGAGCTCGGAATTCTCCCCTTCACCCGCCACCGCATCAATGTCGGTGACATGCATCCACTCGGCCCCCGCGTCAGTGAAGCCGCAGGCCGTTTTCACAGGATCAACATGCCAGATGCTGGGCTCATCCAAACGGCCCTGAGGCAGGGACACACATTTACCTTTGCTGAGTTCAAGCATGGGATAGATAATCATGGAACGTGTTCCTCCGTATCAACGGGCGGCCAAACGGGCACAAGGCCACCGCCCGCCGCGCGATTCCATAATAGCACACACGCTCAACGATATCGCATGATCGACATTACAAACCTGATTTGCGCCATTTCGCACTGCGGACGCAGAATCAAAAAGCCCCGATGGATCGTCGGGGCTTTTTCAGCGGCCGGAACCGCAAATGTCAGGGCGTTTAGCTCGCTTCGGAAATGAACTTTACCGCATCGCCGAAGGTCTGGATTGTTTCAGCCGCATCATCAGGGATCTCAATGCCGAACTCTTCTTCAAAAGCCATGACCAATTCGACCGTGTCGAGGCTGTCAGCGCCCAGATCGTCAATGAAAGAGGCGTTTTCTGCCACTTTGTCTTCTTCCACACCAAGGTGCTCAACAACGATCTTCTTCACGCGGTCTGCGATATCGCTCATGTCTTTTTCCTCATTCCTGACCGGTCAATTGCCGGTGCGTTTTCCGCCTTTCGTTTCGGAAAAGCGGCCTTGAAAAATGCCCGGTTGGGCGGCTCATCGCCCTTATTTTCGGGCTTTCGAGGCCGCTTGATTGGTGCGACCCCGCGTAAACTTTTGCGGCCTATAGCACATGAAACGCCATACGCAAATGGTTTCGCCCAACCTCTTTTGGCATGGGCGGAAGGGGCCCTCCCCTTTACAGCATCGCCATCCCACCGTTCACATGAAGGGTCGTGCCGGTGACGTAACCGGCCTCTTCACTGGCCAGATAAAGCACTGCGCCTGCGATCTCTTCGGGCGTGCCCATCCGCGCCAGCGGGATCTGGGCCGCGATCTTTTCCTTTTGATCATCAGTCAGCTTGTCGGTCATCGCCGTGCCGATCATGCCAGGGGCAACAGCATTTGCGGTGATCCCGCGGCTCGCCACCTCATACGCGATTGATTTCGTCAGCCCCAGCATGCCCGCCTTGGACGCGGCATAGTTCACCTGCCCCGGGTTGCCCATAGATCCCACTACGGACCCAATATTGATAATGCGTCCCCAACGGGCCTTCATCATCGGGCGCATCACGCCGCGGCACAGCCGCATCGTGGCTGTCAGGTTGACGTCGATGACAGTCTGCCATTCTTCATCGGACATGCGCATGAAAAGCTGGTCGCGTGTCACGCCTGCGTTGTTGACCAGGATGTCCAACCCACCCATCGCTTCAATCGCCTGCTTGGGCAGGGCATCGACCGCTTCCGGATCGCCCAGGTTACACGGTAGCACATGTGCGCGTTCACCCAGTTCGGCCTTCAGCGCCTCAAGTGGCTCCACCCGCGTGCCGCTCAGTCCCACGGTCGCACCCGCGCCATGCAGTGCCTTGGCGATGGCCCCGCCAATACCGCCCGATGCGCCGGTCACCAGCGCCGATTTTCCTGTCAGATCAAACATCGCCTCTCTCCCTTATTCGGCCAAAGCCGCTGCCGCATCTGCCACATTCTGTGGGCTCGACACGGCCCGCGTCGCCACGTCACGATCAATCCGCCTTACCATGCCAGACAGCGCTTTGCCCGCGCCAATCTCCCAAATCTCGGTCACACCCTGCGCGGACATGTAGGATACGGATTCCCGCCACCGCACTGAACCAGTGATCTGCTCTACAAGCAGCTTGCGAATGCGATCAGGGTCACTCACCCCTTCCGCTAGCACATTAGACACGACAGGCACCGCAGGCGCATTGATCGCCACATCGGCCAAAGCACTCTGCATCACCTCCGCGGCGGGGCCCATCAACTCGCAATGGAATGGCGCACTCACTGGCAGCAGCATCGCACGCCTTGCGCCTTTGTCTTTGGCAAGCTCCACCGCACGTTCCACGGCTTGCGCGTGGCCAGACACCACAACCTGCCCCGGATCATTGTCATTGGCCGCCTGACATACTTGACCTTGCGCCGCGGCCTCTGCCACTTCACGCGCAGCCTCAAAGTCAAGCCCCAGCAATGCGGCCATCGCGCCAACGCCGACAGGCACCGCCTTTTGCATGGCCTGCCCGCGTGTCCGCAAAAGGCGCGCCGTATCTGCTACCGAAAACGCACCCGCCGCCGCCAAAGCTGAATACTCCCCCAGCGAATGCCCCGCGACCATGGATGCAGCGCTCACCGTCACACCTTCCGCCTCCAACGCGCGCATAACCGCCATGGACATCGCCATCAGTGCGGGCTGAGCGTTTTGTGTCAGCGTGAGTTCATCCTGATCTCCTTCCCAGATCAGCGTACTGAGGCTTTCGCCCAGCGCCTCATCGACTTCCTCAAACACGGACCGAGCAGCCGGATAGGCCTCTGCAATATCCTTGCCCATGCCAATGGTCTGGGCCCCCTGTCCGGGAAAAACAAATGCGCGTGTCATGACCTCCGGGCCCCTTATGTCGTCAAATTTTCAGCCAGATACCCCCTGCGGGCGCAGCGCGCAACGCCTCTCGCAGCTTCGCACGCATTCTGTGCGCCAGGCTGCGTTGTCTAGTGGGACCGAACGGCTATCTTTACGCCATCCTAAAGGACCCTGACATGGCACGTACGAACACGCTCACCTCATATGGCTCTGTCACCAAGAGCTTTCATTGGCTTACGGCCTTCCTCATCCTGTCCATGATCCCGCTGGGCGTGATCGCCAAAGAACTCGCGTATCAGATCAAGGATCCATTGATCCCCTCCACCGGCGAGGACATCGCTCGCGTGGCATGGCTCTTCTCGTTGCACAAGACCGTGGGCGTTGCGCTCTTCTTCACTGCATTGGCGCGCATAACCTGGGCCATCTCTCAACCCAAACCCGGTCTTCTGAACGGTGACAAACCCCTTGAGGCGATGGCCGCCACGACCGTTCATTGGGTGCTCTACTCCTCACTGGTGCTTGTCCCGCTTTCCGGCTGGATCCACCACGCCTCGACCACGGGCTTTGCGCCGATCTGGTGGCCTTTCGGGGACTCGTTGCCTTTTGTTCCCAAGGATGAACTGTTGGCGAGACAAACCGCCACGTTCCACTGGCTCGCCTGCATTGTGTTGGTGGGCGCGCTGGTCCTTCATATCGCGGGCGCGTTGAAGCATCATGTGATCGACAAGGATTCCACGCTACGCCGCATGTTGCCGGGCATGGTCTCCGCTGAGCCTACACTGCGCCAACCGGGCGAAGTCTTGCCCGTTGCTGCCGCGCTTTCTGTCTGGGTTGCCGTGATCTTTGCTGGCACCGCACTGACGGCGACCCAAGACGACCCGTTGGAAACCGTCAGACTTGAGACCGTCGAAAGCGATTGGGCCGTGATCGACGGCGCGTTGGACCTTTCCATCACGCAGTTCGGATCCCAGGTTACGGGCGGGTTCGAAGACTGGACCGCCGCCATCGACTATACGGAAACACCCGACGACACAGGCAGGCACGGCACTGTCGAGGTCATCGTGAGCATCGCCTCCCTATCGCTTGGATCCGTGACGAATGACGCCCAGGGCGCCGATTATTTCGACGTCGCGAACCATCCAACAGCCGTCTTCTCGGGAGACCTTGTGGCGGTCGACGGCGGTCTTGAGGCCGTCGGCCAACTGACCATCAAAGACGTGTCCGTCCCCCTCGCCCTGCCCTTTTCGCTGGACGTGGACGGTGACATGGCGGACGCCAGTGGGAGCATCATCCTCGATCGCCGCGATTTCGGCATCGGTACAGGCACCACTGATGAAACCACGTTGGCCTTTGCCGTTGAGGTATCATTCAACCTGACGGCCCGACGCGGCGATGTCCCGGCGGACGAGGAAGAAACCGCAGCCGCCACCGGGGAAGTGCCAGACAACGCATGGCTGGTGGACACGGGCACCCTGTCCGTGACGACCAACCAATTTGGATCAGACGTAATTGGTGCGTTTGAAGACTGGACGGCAGAGATCATCTATTCCGGGTCTCCCGACGCCGATGGCAATCTGGGGCGCGTGGGCGTCACGGTGAACATTGCGTCCCTCTCTCTCGGATCTGTCACGGATCAAGCCAAGGGGGCTGAATATTTCGACGCCGCAACCTTCCCAACGGCTCATTTTGCAGCCGAGATCAAGCAGGGCGCCAACGGCCCTGTCGCCGAAGGCACCCTAACGATCAAAGATCAGACCATACCCGTCACCATGCCCTTTGTTCTCATAACAGATGGATCTTCTGCCGAAGCCTCGGGCACCCTTTCCCTTGATCGGCGCGACTTTGGCATCGGGCTTGGCACAACAGACGAGGGCACTTTGCGCTTCGCGGTGGAGGTCAGCTTCACTCTCACTGCCACGCGCGCAGGTAGCTAAACAAAAAAAGGGCTGGCGCAATGCCAGCCCTTTGTTCATTGCGTTCGGCAGGGTTACTCTGCCTTGCCAGCTTCAATCGAGATCATCACTTCAACTTCGTCGCCTACCGCAGGGGCAAAAGCGCCAAGGTTGAAATCTGATCGCAGAATCGTTGTCGTCGCATCGAAGCCGGCCCAGGCCTTGCCCGACATCGGGTTGTCACCGGCCTTGTTCATGACTGCATCCAAAACCACTTCCTTGGTCACGTCGTTCACAGTCAGATCACCCGTGATCAGCGCTGTATTTTCACCTGTGACTTCAATGCCGGTGGACGTGAAGGTGACCAGTTCATCCTCGGTTGCCGCAAAGAAATCATCTGCCATGAAGTGATTGAATCGTGCTTCCCAACCGGTCAGCATGGACCGCGCTGGCATGGAGACGGAAACTGAAGAGTTGGCCGGGTCTTCCTGATCAAACATGATCTCACCCTCAAAGCCGGAGAACATGCCGAAGGTCGTGGAAAAGCCCAGATGGTCATAGGAAAACAGGATTTGGCTATGGCTGGCCTCCAGCGTGTATTTTTCAGGGGCGGCGAAGGCGGAACTTGCTGCCATCAGCATGGCAGCGGCGATGGCTAATGGCTTTGTCTGCGGTGTCATAGGGGGTCTCCTTTGAGCTAAGATGATTCCAAGGTAGACACCTGGACCTCGTGATCAATTGATCAGCCTTCAACAGAATGTGTGTGCAAAAGAACAGAAACGCGCAAATCAGCGGGTTTCTGCGCGCTTATCGGGCGGTCAGAACCGCGTTCAACACCGCTTTGGCATGGCGTGTGCGCATTGGCACGGACATGACGATGGCCCCATCGGCATTCCAAGCCCGCAAAGCACCGCCTTCAAAGCGCAGTTTGTCGATGTCCGCCAGAAGATGCGTCGCCTGCAGACGAAACTGGCCGTGGGCGTCACGTTCCAGCATGCGCAGTTCCCCAACGCTGCGGTCATATTCCAAGCGATAGAAATCGTGGGGCGCAATCGCCACCATCAGAAAAATCGACGCCCCGCCGAGGAACACAATCGACGCGCCCAGTTTGATCAGCATCACCGATGCATCTGGTGCCGTGAACGCCCAAAGCCCCACGGACGTGACAAAGAATGCCAGACCAAGGCAGAAAGACAGGCCACGGCTCAGCGCATCAACGCCAAAACCCGAGGCGTTGACCCCGTTGCGACGCTCTAGCTCCACGTTTGGTAGCGGCGCATCGGAACTGGCAGTGGTTTCTGACATCTATACAGCCTTCTTGGGACAGGATGTTTTTCATCGATACCTTCCCTCAAAATCTGGCCGGGATTGGGGCAATCGTCTGACGATTACGCGGCCCCATGATGCACCTTGCCACAATCGCAAAATCGTCCTATACGGCGGCTTCCTTCGCACAAGTTGTGAACCGCGCAGTCTCTCGTGGACGGGTCGCGAAGGTATCAGGACCCGCCTTTGAAATGCGCCTTGATAGAAGTGGAGCAAACATGCCGCTTTATGAGCATGTCTTTATCTCGCGTCAGGATCTGTCCAACACGCAGGCCGAAGGGCTTGTCGAACACTTTGGCACGGTTCTGGCTGATAACGGTGGCAAGGTCATCGACAGCGAGTACTGGGGCGTCAAAACGATGGCCTACAAGATCAAAAAGAACCGCAAGGGCCATTACGCCTTCCTGAAGAC
>CAYMEC010000034.1:0-37177 GCA_964389425.1 uncultured Roseovarius sp. | reverse complement strand
GCACCCCGCGCCCGTCATAGCGTTTCTGCAAATGCACCAGCGCTTCTTTCGCATCGCACCCATGGGGCATCCGCGCCTGCATATCCGCCACTGTCACAGGCTCCGCCGTGGCAAACAGGATCGCCTCGCACATCCGCTCCTGCTCCGCCATGGGCGGGGCCTCGAACAGGCTGTCATTTTCGGCGCTGTTGTCCACTTTGTCCGACATCAATGGTCCTTCCGGCGCAACTCAACTGGCGCGAAATGCTCTGATTGGCGGATCTCTACCTTGCCTTCTTTCACCAGTTCAAGAGAGGCCGCAAAGGTTGATGCCGTGGCGGACCGCCGCCGCGCCGGATTGCCCTTGAAATCATCCGGCAGGAAGCTGGCAATATCTGTCCAAGACCCTGAAAACCCGATCAAATTCCTGAGCCGATCCAGCGCCTGTTCCATTGTCAGCAGCGCATCGCGATCCATCACATACGGCCGAAATTCATCCTTCGTGCGGATCCGCGCATAACCTTGCATCAGGTCCAGCAAGGTCGCGGTGTAATTCACCCGCCGCACCCGTGTTACATCCTCCGGAATGCCCCGCACAAAAAAGTCCCGCCCCAACTGATCGCGCGCCATCAGTTTGGCCGCCATCTGCCGCATCGCCTGCAACCGCTCCAACTGAAACGCCAGATGCGCCGCCAGTTCTTCCCCCGACGGCCCTTCATCGGCCGGGTCAGGCGGCAGCAAAAGCCGCGATTTGAGAAACGCGAGCCACGCCGCCATCACCAGGTAGTCCGCGGCAAGTTCGATGCGTAACGCCTTGGCCCGCTCCACAAATTCCAGATACTGCCGCGCCAGTTGCAGAACCGAGATATGCCGCAAATCGACTTTCTGCGTCCGCCCCAGCGTGAGCAGCAAGTCCAGCGGCCCCTCGAAGCCGTCAATGTCCAGGATCAGTGCCTCCGCCGCCATGCGGTCGGCCACATTCTCCATGTCACCTGTCTCGAATTCGTCTTCCATGGGGCCTTTGATCAAAGCTACGCCGTCAGCGCAACCAGCTTTGCCTCAAGCGCAGGAATGTCAACCTCATCAGGCGTCCGGCGCGCTGCAATCGCCTTCTCTGCCCGCCTTTGCGCCACATCCGTCATCCGCCCTGCCGCATCCGCGACCAACCCCCGCTCCTCCAGCGAGGCATTGCACAAAAGCACCACGTCACACCCCGCCTCCAGCGCGCCCCGCGTGATCTCATCCAGCGGCGCATCAAGCGCCTTCATCGTGATGTCATCGGTCATGATCAGCCCGTCAAAGCCGATCTCGTCACGGATATGTCCCATCACCACCGGGGACAGCGTTGCAGGCCGCGCATCCATGGCTGAATACACGACATGCCCCGTCATCCCCATCGGGAGGTCGTTCAACGCCTTGAACGGTGCAAAATCCGTCCGCGTCAGCAGATCCAGCGAAACATCCGTCTCCGGCAACCCGAAATGGCTGTCAACCGTCGCGCGCCCATGCCCCGGCATGTGCTTCACCACAGGTAAGACCCCACCCGCGAGCAACCCATCCGCCACGGCACGGCCAATCTCCGCCACGCGGTCCGGGTCGTGCCCGTAACAGCGGTTCATCAGAAATTCATGCGTGCCGTCCACCGCCACATCCACCAGCGGCGCGCAATTGGCATCCACGCCCACGGCGCGCAATTCGTCGGCCATGATGCGCGACCGCAGATACATCGCCTCTGCCGCATCGGTACCCGCCGCCACCACATGATCCATCGGCGGCAGCCATTCCCGCCAGGCCGGCGCGCGCATCCGCTGCACCCGGCCCCCTTCCTGATCAATCAGAATGGGCGCATCCCGCCCCACGGCGTCCCGCATCTCCGATGTCAGCGCATGCACCTGATCCGGCGTTTCAATATTGCGTGCAAAAAGGATGAACCCAAAGGGATCGGCGTTCGCAAAAAACGCCTTTTCCTCAGCCGACAGCTGCGTTCCCGTGGCATCCAGAATGGTTGCGCCAAACGCCACCCGTCTTACCGCGTGACCACGGGAATGCACTCCGCCCGTTCGGCCACCAAGGCCGAACAGAACCGCCGCGCATCGGAAAGATCCTCGAACCCGGCGGCCCGCAAGCGATAAAAGGTCCGCCCACCGCTCTGCGCTTTCTGGATCACCCGGGATTTGCCCGACAGGTAATCACTGAACCGGTCTGACAACCGATCCCATTCCGACCGCGCGATATCCGCACTGGCAAAGGCGCCAAGTTGCGCCAGCCGCGTGCCCACCGGCAACGTGTCGGGATCAAGGTCAGTGACCGGCCCCGAAGACGTCGCCACAGCTTGCGGCAATGCGCCAAGCCCGGCAGGCCGCAATTTCGGCCGCAACGACCGGCCCAGCCCGCCCGCCACCGGCGTATCTGCCGGGGCAGAGGCAAGCTCCGCCTCCGCCAAGGGATCCGCCTCGGGCGAGGTGATCAGTGGTGCCGAAACCGGTTCATCTTCAAGTGGCGTGATCGGATCGACGCCGTCCGCCAACGAATTGGCCAACGCTTCCGCGACGGCACGTTGCAGTGTTTCAGGATCGGCGGCGGGCGCATCCTCGGCCTCAGCCTCTGCCGTGATGTCTCGGGTCGGTTCAACCGGCGCAACCGGCGCATCATCTTGCGACAAATCCAGCGGCGCGGGCGCCAGGATCAAGCGATCGGCAGGCGGCGACGCGGTGCCTTGCGCGGCCACGTTGTTGACAGACAGGCCCTGATGGTCAGCCACATCTCCGCCAGGCGTCTCGGGCTGTACCCGCATGGGCCCTTCTGCGGCCTTGATCACCGGAACACCGCTCACGTCGCGTGTGATGGTCTTGTAGGCCCACACACTAACCCCGATCATCAGCGCAAGCGACACACCCGCGCCGATGAAATTCACGACACCGCCGGGGCTTACAGCCCGCTCTTCATGTGTGGAATGAGTACCTGATGCATCTACCGCCATGCTCTGCCTCGCCTCTGGGTGAGCCGGCATGTGCGTTCGCCGGTCTCAATACTGCCTCTATCGACCGGCTTGTTATGGGTGTGCGTTTACCGCATCTGTTTCGCCGGAGTTACGCCCAAGATACCAAGACCCGCAGAAATAACAACGGAAACGGCGCGCGCACCGGCAATTTTTGCTTGCGTTGTGGCCACGTTACCCTCTTGCAAGAAACGCAGCTCGGGCACGTCATTGCCCCGGTTCCACAGCGCATGCAGTTCACTGGCCAGATCATACAGATAGAAGGCCACGCGATGGGGCTCATGGGACCGCGCGGCGATCTCCACCAGGCGCGGCCATTCCGCCAGCTTCTTGGCCAGCGCCAACTCCGCCTCATGGGTGTTGCCGGACAGGTCCGCCGCCGCCAGCGTGGCGTCCGAGACATCAATCCCCGCCTCCTCCGCTTTGCGCAGGACGGAACAGATCCGCGCATGGGCGTATTGCACGTAGAAGACCGGGTTTTCCTTGCTTTGCTCCAGCACCTTGTCGAAGTCGAAATCCAGCGGCGCGTCGTTCTTGCGCGTCAGCATGACAAACCGCGTCACATCTGCACCCACTTGGTCGACCACATCGCGCAGGGTCACGAAGGTGCCTGCGCGCTTGGACATCTTGAAGGGCTCGCCATTCTTATACAGCTTCACCAACTGCGTCAGCTTGATATCGAGCGGCACCTGCCCTTCCGACAATGCGCTCACGGCCGCTTTCATCCGCTTGACATAGCCACCATGATCGGCGCCGAACACATCAATTAACGCATCGAACCCTCTGGAAACCTTATCATAATGATAGGCGATATCGGGCGCGAAATAGGTCCAGCTGCCATCTGATTTCTTCACGGGACGGTCCACGTCGTCACCATGCTCGGTCGATTTAAACAGCGTCTGCTCGCGCGGCTCCCAATCCTCGGGCAATTTTCCCTTCGGCGGCTCCAGAATGCCTTCGTAAATCAGACCCTTGCCCTCCAGCGCCGCCAGCGCCTCTTCAATCCGGCCCGTGCCGTAGAGCGATTTTTCAGAGTAAAACACATCCATCTCGACGCCAAGCGCGGCCAGATCACCCCGGATCAGATCCATCATGGCATCCGTTGCGAATTCCCGCACGTCCGTCAGCCACACGGCCTCGTCGGCGTCCAGATAGGCTTCGCCCACCCTGGCCTTCAGCGCCTCACCCACCGGAATCAGGTAATCACCCGGATAGGTTCCGTCCTCAAAGGCAACCGCCTGCCCATGTGCCTCCAGATACCGCAGATACACAGACCGAGCGAGCACATCGACCTGTGAACCGCCATCATTGATGTAATATTCGCGCGTGACGTCATAGCCCGCGTAGTTCAGCAGGCTCGCCAGCGCATCGCCAAAAACAGCCCCCCGCGTATGGCCCACATGCAGTGGCCCCGTCGGGTTGGCGGAAACATATTCCACATTTACTTTCTGCCCCAACCCCATGGAAGAGCGGCCAAATTCCGCACCAGAGGTCAAGACCGCGCGCACGGTGTCCTGCCACACCTCGTCGGACAGCCGCAGGTTCAAAAACCCCGGCCCCGCCACCTCTGCACTGGTGATCCGCGCATCCTTTCCCAAACGCGCGGCCAGCATCTCCGCAATATCGCGCGGCTTCCGTTGCGCGGGCTTGGCCAGTACCATAGCCGCGTTCGTCGCCATATCACCATGCGCGGCATCGCGTGGCGGCTCCACCGTCACGGGCTGCGTGTTCAAATCCTCGGGCAGATCGCCTGCGCCCTGAAGCTCGGCAATAGCGGAGAGCACAAGCTCACGAATTTCGGTGAAAATCTGCATGGAACAGCATCCTTGAAGGGTTTGCGACGGTTTACCACCGCAATCCGGGGCGTCAACGCAATCCCGGACCGCATCGCCGCATCGGTCCAAAAGATATCTTGCCTCCGGCGGGGATATTTTCAGCCAGAAGAAACACCATCCGGGTCTTTTCTTGACCAGAAATATCCCGGGGGAGACATGGCACATGGCGGGTGCCCTGAAACGCTATATCCCGCCGCAACCCAAAACCGGACCGCGCTGTCCTAGCTGGTCCAGCCCGGCTTGCGCTTTTCGAAGAACGCGCCAATCCCTTCCGCCGCCTCGGGGTCTTCCCAAGCTGCAATCAGCGCGTCAATCGAGGCCGCAATGACCGCCTCATCAATCACCGGGCCCAATTGCCGCAACAACGCCTTGGACCGCGCCACCGCCCTCGGTGCACACCCCAGATAAGGCGCCACCTCGGCCTCCACCGCCGCGTCCAGCGCATCCACCGGCACCGCGCCGCTCAACAGCCCTAGCTGCACAGCCCGCGCCGCATCCATCTTTTGGCCTGACAGGAAGACCTGCCGCGCCCGCGCCTCGCCCATCCGCGCGCACACATAAGGCCCGATCGTCGCCGGGATCAGCCCCAGCCGCGTCTCTGTCAACGCCATCTCCACCGTGTCCGCGCCGATCACCGCATCGCACACGCTGACCATCCCCACGCCGCCGCCAAAGGCATTGCCATGTACCCGGCCAATGAGCGGCTTCGGCAGCGTATTGAGCGCCTGCAACATGCGCGCCAGTTTCGTCGCCTCCGCGGCGCGCGCCTCCGGGCTTGCCTCGAATTGCTCTCGCATCCAGCCCAGATCGCCGCCCGCGCAAAAACTCTTGCCCTTTGCCGCCAGCACCACGACACGTATGCCATCATCGGCGCCCAGCTCCGCCGCGACCTCGGTCAATTCCTCGATCATCTGCGCTGAAAGCGCGTTGTGCTTTTCCTCCCGCGCCAGCCACAGCGTCACCACCCCCCGCTCGTCGCGCACCAAATCCAACGTCTGATACATACCCGCCCCCTCAGCCATGATCGCCCCGCATGGACATGGCAAGCCGGGACGCCTCCGCCAGAACCCCTGCGTCCAGACCTGTTTTATATCCCAGTGAGATCAGCCGTTTATGCACTGCCTCGGTCGCCACATGCCCCGCTGCCCCCGGCGCGTAAGGGCACCCGCCAAGCCCGGCCACGGCAGCATCAAAGACGCGCAGACCATGCTCCAGTGACACCTCGATATTGGCCAGCGCCCGGCCCGCCGTGTCATGATAATGCCCTGCCAGACGCGCCACTGGCACCACATCCGTCACCGCCCGCAGCATCGCGTCAACCCGCTCCGGCGTGCCCTGCCCGATCGTGTCACCCAGCGAAATTTCGTAACAGCCCATCTCGAAAAGTCGCGCACTCACCCGCGCCACGGCCTCGGGCGCGACCGGCCCGTCATACGGGCAATCGCTCACGCAGGACACATAGCCGCGCACCGGCAGGCCCGCCGCACGGCCCGCATCCACAACCTTTTGAAAGCGCTCCAGACTCTCCTCGATCGAGGCATTGATATTGGCCTTGGAAAACCCTTCCGAGGCCGACCCGAACACCGCCACCTCACTGGCGCCCGCCGCCTGCGCCCCTTCAAACCCGCGCATATTGGGCGTGAGCGCGGCATAGCTGACCCCGTCCGCCCGCGTGATCGCGGCAAGCACCTCCGCACCATCCGCCATTTGGGGCACCCATTTGGGGCTCACGAAACTGGCCACCTCAATCCGCTGAAATCCCGCACGGCTGAGGCAATCGATCAGCGCAACCTTCTGCGGTGTCGGGATAAATTCCGCCTCATTCTGCAAGCCGTCTCGCGGCCCGACTTCAAAGATTTCCACCTGTTCAGCCATCGCACAATGCCTCCATATCGGGCTTTGTTGCCTCCGCCGCCGGATGCGCGGCCATCGCGTCGCACCACGCTGCCAATCGTGGCCGCGCGGCCACCAACTCCGCCAGATCCGGCACCATCACCGCGTAATCCATCATTGGCCACAGGTAACAATCAGCGAGCGTCACCTGGTCAGGCACCAAAATCTCTGCCGCCAAATCCTCCAGAGCATCCAGAACTCTTGGCGCCGCCGCAATGCCCGTCGCCAGTTCCGCCGCATCCACAGGCTCTCCGGAGGCCGGATTGAAGACATGCTGCGACACCGTCTGCCGCACGAGCGGCCAATAAAAGTAGCTGTCGGCGATACTCATCACCTGCCGCATCCGTGCGGCGCGTTCCGGCTCCTCCGGACATAGGCGTGGCTCGGCTGTGATGCCCTCAAGATAGTCCAGAATGGCCTGCGTCTCGTAAAGCTGAAACGCCCCCACATGCAGGGCCGGCACGCGCGAGAATGGGTGCAAGGCTTGCATATTATCTGAATTTTCTGGATCGAAAGGATCAACATCTTCAAAAGTATAAGCGGCACTCTTCATGTTCAGAACCATCCGCACCGTGCGGGTGTAAACACTGTAGTGATACCCAAACAGGACCACTCAGCCCTCCTCCAACCGCACCAGCGGCACACCTGCGGCCACCTGCGCGCCTTCGGTCACCAGCACCTCCGCCACGACCCCGTCGGACGCGGCGAGCAACGCATGTTCCATCTTCATCGCCTCCAGCACGGCCAGCCGCTGACCCCGCTCAACAGTCTGCCCTGCTTCCGCGCCGATCCATTTCACCAGCCCCGGCATAGGGGCCTCGATCACATGCGCCGCCGTTTCCGCATCGGCCTGACGGGCCAGCGGATCCATCCGGTCAAACCGCAGCCCATAATCTGCAAACACCGTCACATGCTCAGGGGTCACGGCGACCTCCGCGGCAGCAAGCCCGCCGATCCACCAGCGCCCATCCACACGCCGCGCCTCAACCGTTGCGGCCTCCAGTTCCACATCATGGGCATCCGGCGACAGGCTTCGCACCCAGGCCGACATTTCCTCCGCCCCATACCGCAATCGCACCGGCCGGGACAAAGGCGACCAAAGCGCAAACCCTGTCTCAAACCCATCCACGTCCAACAGACCGTCCGCCACCAGGAAGGCCAGCGCAATGTCCTCGGGTCGCGGCGCATTTTCCCGCACCAACCCTTCCAGATCCCGCGCAATCAGCCCGGTATCCACATCGCCCGCCGCGAAGCCCTCATGCTCCGCCAACGCGCCCAGAAAGGCGAGGTTCGTGACCGTGCCCGCGACCTCACAGCGTCTGAGACCGTCCGACAACTGCCTCAGCGCCACAGCCCGCGTGGGAGCGTGCGACACCAGCTTGGCAATCATCGGATCGTAGTAAGGCGAAATGTCATCTCCGGACCGCACGCCGGTATCCGCGCGCAAACCTTCGGGGAACCGCAAGTGGTCAATCCGCCCTGTCGCGGGCAAGAACCCTTTCGGCACATCTTCGGCATAGAGCCGCGCTTCGAAGGCGTGACCCGCAATGGTCAAATCGTCCTGCGCAACCGGCAGCCCCTCCCCACTCGCCACACGCAGCTGCCATTCCACCAGATCAACGCCGGTAATGGCCTCCGTCACCGGGTGCTCCACTTGCAGGCGCGTGTTCATCTCCATGAAGAAAAACCCGTCTTCGCGCAGGCCATCGGCACTGTCGACGATAAATTCCACCGTGCCCGCCCCGGCATAGCCAATGGCCTCCGCTGCGCGCACCGCCGCCTGGCCCATGGCCTCTCGCATCACTTCAGTCATGCCGGGCGCGGGGGCTTCTTCGATCACCTTCTGATGTCGCCGCTGCAGCGAACAATCCCGTTCAAACAGATGCACCGCGCGGGTGCCATCGCCAAAGATCTGCACCTCGATATGGCGCGGCTTGCCCACGAATTTCTCAATGAGCACGCCATCATTGCCAAACGCGGTGCGCGCCTCACCCCGCGCCGCATCCAACGCATCGGCAAAATCACCTTCCGCCTCAACCAGCCGCATTCCCTTGCCGCCGCCGCCCGCCACGGCCTTGATCAGAACCGGATAACCGATCTTCGCAGCCTCTTGCGCCAGAAGGCCCGCGTCCTGCTCGTTCCCATGGTACCCAGGCACCACCGGCACCCCGGCCTCTTCCATCACCCGCTTGGCCGCATCCTTGAGCCCCATCGCCCGGATCGCCGCCGCCGACGGCCCAATGAACGTCAATCCGGCCGCCTTCACCGCGTCGACAAAGTCCGGGTTCTCGCTCAGAAACCCGTAGCCCGGATGGATCGCCTGCGCGCCCGTCGCCAACGCCGCTTCAATGATCCCGTCGCCGCGCAAATAACTCTCCGCCGGGGCCGCCCCACCGATATGAACCGCCTCATCGGCCATCGCGACATGCCGCGCGCCCCTGTCCGCGTCGGAATAAACCGCAACACATTGCACCCCCATCCGCCGTGCTGTCTCCATCACGCGGCAGGCAATCTCGCCCCGATTGGCAATCAGAATGCGTTCAAACACGTCCAACTCCGGCTTCTTTTCGGCCAAAAATACTCAAATCCCGCCCGTTCAACGCGCACCGACGTGATACCGACGCAATACCGACGTGATACCGACGCCGCTTTTTACATTCGAAACAGGCCAAACCGCGTCTCCTCAATCGGGGCGTTCAGCGCCGCGCGCAGCGACAGCGCCAGCACCTCACGCGTCTTGCGCGGATCAATCACCCCGTCATCCCAAAGCCGGGCCGAGGCATAAAGCGGGTGCGATTGCGCCTCGAACATGTCAATCGTGGGTTGCTTGAACGCCGCCTCATCCTCCGCCGACCAGGTTTCCCCTTTGCGTTCAATGGCTTGACGCTTCACAGTGGCAAGCACGCCCGCCGCTTGTTCGCCCCCCATCACGGAAATCCGCGAATTGGGCCAAGACCACATGAAGTTCGGGCTATAAGCCCGTCCACACATGCCATAATTCCCTGCCCCAAACGATCCGCCCACGACCATGGTCACCTTGGGAACGGCTGACGTCGCCACCGCCGTCACCATCTTCGCCCCATGCCGCGCAATGCCCTCATTCTCATAGGCCTGCCCCACCATGAACCCGGTGATATTCTGCAAGAAAACCAATGGGATACGCCGCTGTGAACAGAGCTCCACAAAATGCGCACCCTTCTGCGCGCTCTCCGAAAACAGCACGCCATTATTGGCAATGATCCCCACCGGGCATCCTTCCACATGGGCAAACCCGCAAACCAGCGTCTCCCCGAACCGCGCCTTGAACTCATCAAAGCGCGATCCGTCGACCACCCGCGCGATCACTTCCCGAATGTCATAGGGCGTTCGCAACCCGCCGGGCACCACGCCAAGCATCTCTTCGGGGTCATAGGCGGGCGGCTCCGGGCTTTGCCAGACCACACTGTCCGGGCGGCGCATGTTCAGCCCCGCCACCGCGCGCCGCGCCAATGCCAGCGCATGAGCATCATCCTCTGCCAGATAATCAGCAACCCCTGACAGCCGGGTATGCACATCACCGCCGCCGAGATCTTCCGCGCTCACCTCTTCCCCTGTCGCAGCCTTCACCAGCGGCGGACCAGCCAAGAAGATAGTGCCTTGATCCCGCACGATAATCGTCACATCCGACATGGCCGGCACGTAGGCCCCACCGGCGGTGCACGACCCCATCACCACGGCAATCTGGGGGATGCCCGCGGCACTCATCTGCGCCTGATTGTAAAAGATCCGGCCAAAGTGATCGCGATCGGGAAACACCTCGTCCTGATTGGGCAGATTGGCCCCGCCACTGTCGACGAGATAGAGGCAGGGCAGCCGACATTGCTGCGCGATCTCCTGCGCGCGCAGATGCTTTTTGACGGTCATAGGATAGTAGGTGCCGCCCTTCACAGTGGCGTCATTGCACACGATCATACAGTCGGTGCCCTCCACGCGCCCCACACCGGCCACCACGCCTGCCGCCGGTGCCGCGCCCTCATAAAGCCCGTGCGCGGCTGTCGCGCCCACCTCCAGAAAGGCCGATCCAGGGTCCAGCAATGCCGCCACCCGGTCCCGCGGCAGCATCTTGCCCCGCGCCACATGACGATCACGTGCCGCGTCGCCACCTCCCTGCCGGGCCAGATGCGCGGCCTCTTCCACGATGCGCAGGGCGTCCAGATGCGTCGCGCGATTGGCCTTGAATTCCTCTGATGTGGGCAACGCTTTCGTTTGCAGCTTCATCTCACTTCCCCTTGGCCCCACATGATCTGTGGCGCCCATGCAACAGGACCGCCGCGCGCTGCATTGCTTTGACCTAGATCAACGAAATCACGCCGCGACTCAGGATTCATCCCCTCAAGACACCAACCCCTGGAGGGACCATGAAACACCTTCTCACACTGACCAGTGCCGCGGCTCTGGCGGCTTTTTCTACAGGCGCGCAGGCGCAATCCCAAGGCGACATCCTGCTTAGCCTCGGGGCGCATGCGGTTATCCCCACGGACAGCTTCTCCACCACAGCGGCGGGGCAGGTTCGAGTGGGCGATAACATCCGTCCGACCATCACGGCGGAATATTTCGTCGCGGACCGCATCGGGATTGAACTGCTCGCGGCATGGCCCTTTGAACATGACGTACAATTGCTTGGCGCCGGCACCGTGATCCGGACCAAGCATCTGCCGCCAACCCTGTCGATCCAGTATCATTTCGTGAACAATTCCAATTTCACCCCCTTCGTGGGTGTCGGTTTGAACTACACGACCTTCTTCGACGAAACGGGCGTCGGGGCGCTGGCGGGCACGCCGGTCAGCCTGGATGATTCCTTTGGCTTTGCTGCCCATGCCGGCGTCGATTACAAGATCAGCGAACGCGGCTCCCTGCGAGCCGATATCCGCTACATCGATATCGAAACGGACGCCACCGTGGGAGGCGCCCCGATCGGCAAGGTCAAGATCGACCCGATCGTGGTGGGCGCAGCCTACGTCTACCGCTTCTAGACGCGCATATGATGCAGATCGTTTGACAGCGGGGGTCATGGCATGACCTCCGCTATTGCCTTGCGCTTCAGGTCCTTGCGAATGATCTTGCCTGTAACCGTCATGGGCAGATTGGTTTCAAAGCTGATTTCCCTTGGGTAAGAATAGCTTGCCAACCGTTCCTTCACGAAGTGTTGCAGCGTTTCGGCATGGTCCGATGATCCGTCTACCCCCGGCTTCAGCACCACATAGGCCTTCACGATCTCGGTGCGCAGCGCGCAGGGCTTGCCCACCACACCCACAGTCGCAACCGAAGGATGCTTGAGCAGACAGTCCTCGATCTCCGCCGGGCCAATGCGGTAGCCCGAGGACGTGATCACGTCATCTTCCCGACCCACGAAGCGCAGGTAATCGCCATCCCATACACCACGATCGCCAGTCAGCATCCAATCACCACGAAACTTCGTTGCTGTCTCCTCTGGCCGGTTCCAGTAACCCAACATCATCGAGGCCGATCCGCGCCGAACGGCGATGTCCCCCTCCCCATCCGTGGGATGGCCCGCGGGGTCCAGAACCGCGATGTCATGCCCAGGCACCGCCAGACCGATGCAGCCGGGCCCGGGCGCAAAGAGCGACCCGCAGCTGGATGCCACCATGTTGCACTCGGTCTGGCCGTAGAATTCATTAATGGTTAATCCGAAAGCCTTAGACCCCCAATCGAGCATTTCCGCACCCAGAGGTTCGCCTCCGCTCGCCACGGATCGCAACCCCGGCAGGTGGCAATCCGCCGCTCTGAGCATTCGCAAGGCCGTCGGCGGGAAAAACACATTGCGCACAGCGCCGTCGCGGATGATCCTCGCGCAGTCATCCACGTCGAACTTTGCCATCCGCGTCGCCACGACAGGCACGCCCAAGGCCAGCCCCGGCATCAACACGTCAAACAACCCACCGATCCAGGCCCAATCGGCCGGTGTCCACAAACAATCATCCGGCTGACCCAGAAAGTCGTGGCTCATTTCCACCCCCGGCAGGTGCCCTGTCAGCACACGATGGGCATGAAGGGCGCCCTTGGGACTGCCCGTCGTGCCGGACGTGTAGATCAGAACCGCAGGATCCTCAGGGCTGGTCTCCACGGTGTCAAAATGCGCATCAGACAGATCGGCATCCTCGGGAACCAGCGGCGCGACCTCTTCCAAAACGGAAAGCAAACCAAGACCTTCATGGTCGCTCACCACGATCCGCGCACCCGCATCCCGCACTCGGCTTGTCAGCGCATCTTGCTTGAAGAGTTTGAACAAAGGGATTGATATCGCACCAATTTTCCAGATCGCGATATGGGCCGCGGCACACCACGCATCCTGACTGCGCAGCACACCCACGCGGTCACCGCGCTGCACACCGCGCGCCATCAGCCCATGGGCCAGCGCATCTGCCATGGCGCGCAACCGGCCATATGTCACCTCATCCCGGCCCTCGCTCAGATCCACAATTGCCACCCGGTCCGGCGCTTCCTCGGCCCAGCTGTCACAGACTTGCGCGGCCATGTTCAACTGCGCCGGCAAAGCCCAGTCAAACCCGTCGCGCAGCGCGTCATATGATGTGACCGGCGTCAGCATCAGCCACCCAGGCGCGACGCCTGCAAATAGAGCGTCTGTTCACCCGTCTCTCGCATGAGGCAGGCCGAGATGGCCGGGCCGCCCCCGGTGCCTCCACCCCATTGGCTGTATTCGTAATCACAGGTGGCATCTCGATAGGCAATCCACGCGCGCTGCATGGCACGCAAGGCCTGTTCCTGGCTTGCCACGGTTGCGCCAATTTCTGCCATCTCGGCATCTGTTGCCCGGGCGGAAGCGCGCACCTGCGCATAAACTGCATTGAGCTGCGCGTCCCAGTACTCCGCCTCTGCCGACAAGCAACCGCCCATCCCATAGGTGCTTTGACCGCCGGGTGTGTCGGTCATGCAGGCCTCAGCAGAGGCTCCGATGCACGCGCGGCGCGCATCATAATCCTGCGTGGATGCAAGACATGACTCCGTCGCCAAAGGTGAGAAAACCAAATCCTGCGCCGCCGCCGGCATGGCCAGAAAACTCAATAAAATCAAAAACCTCATGCCATCGCCCCCATCATCTCGCGGCCCACCAGCATGCGGCGAATCTCGGACGTACCCGCGCCGATTTCCATCAGCTTGGCATCCCGGAAAATCCGGCTGACAGGACTGTCACTCAGGAAACCTGCCCCGCCCATCGCCTGCACGGCCTGATGGGCCTGGGTCATCGCTTGCTCACTGGCATAAAGGCAGCAGGCGGCGGCATCCTGGCGCGTCACCTCGCCCCGGTCACACGCCTTGGCAACCTCGTAGACATAGGCGCGCGCGGAATTCATCGCGGTGTACATATCCGCGATCTTGCCCTGCATCAGCTGGAAGGACCCGATGGGTTTGCCGAATTGCTTGCGCTCGGCCAGATAGGGCATGATCTCATCCAGACAGGCCGCCATAATTCCAAGCCCGATGCCTGCCAGCACCACGCGCTCGTAGTCCAGCCCAGACATCAGTACCTGAACGCCCCGGCCTTCTTCGCCCAGCACGTTCTCAAATGGCACTTCCACGTCGTCGAAAATCAGCTCAGCGGTGTTCGATCCCCGCATCCCCAGCTTGTCGAAATGAGGCGAGGTGGAGAAACCTTTCATCGTCTTTTCAATGAGAAACGCAGTGATCCCCTTCGACCCGCCTTCTGGATCGGTCTTGGCATACACGACCAGCGTGTCGGCATCCGGCCCATTGGTGATCCAGTATTTGGTGCCGTTGAGCCGGTAATGATCATTGCGCTTTTGCGCCTCCAGCTTCATCGACACCACGTCACTGCCCGCGCCCGCCTCGGACATGGCCAGCGCGCCAACATGCTCGCCGGAGACCAGTTTCGGCAGATACGCTTGCTTCTGCTCTTCCGTCCCATTCAGGTTGATCTGATTGACGCAGAGATTGGAATGCGCGCCATAGCTCAGCGAGACCGAGGCCGACGCCCGCGCCACCTCCTCTATCGCCACCGTATGCGCCAGATAGCCCATATCCGCGCCGCCATAGGCTTCCGGGATCGTGATGCCCAACAGCCCCAACTCGCCCATCTCCCGCCACAGGTCCGCGGGGAAGTCGTTTGTCCGGTCAATGTCCGCCGCCAAGGGTTTCACACGCCCCTGAGCCCAGCGATGGGTCATATCCCGCAGCGCATCTACATCCTCGCCAAGGTCAAAGCGCATCGTGGCGTTGAACATGTGGCTTCCTCCTGCTTATTGAACAGTTGTTCATTTATAAGGCGCGAGGCCCCATTCGTCAATCTCAACATGGCCTGTGCCACAGACCTCGTGCTTCATCTTTCCAATAATACTCTTGGCCAGCCCGTGCGACGGGCACGCGACCGGATCAGGCGGCCTGTTCCTGCCAGACCGCGCCCACTTCAGACCTGATGATCCGGGCGATCAGCGCGCAATCCTCAAGGCTGAAGGTCAGTGGCAGACGCATATCAATCACGCCACGCAGAACGCGGTCACTCGCGGGCATGCGCTCGCTGGGGGCATAACGCCAGCTGTCATAGCGGGACGTAAACCCGACAGGCTCCGCACCACCGAACCATTTGAGTTCCACACCGCGGGCCAGACACCGAGCCAATACATCCTCAATCGCCGCATCCGGCCAATCGAGCAAAAGAAACTGTATGGATGACCCAACGAAGCGTTCTTCGTCCGGGCGATTGACGAGGGCCATTCCCGGCGTGGCGCACAGCCCCTCCTCCACAACGCGGTACCGTGCATTCCACGCCTCGCATTGCGCATCCAGTTTGGCCAGTTGAGGCCGCAGGATCGCCGCGCGCAAGTGATCCATCCGGCCTGACACATTGGGCGTATCGTATTTGACACCCTCAAACACTTCTGCCTCAGGCACAGCGCCGTGGCGACCGTAGAGCATGTAAGAGCCCGACAGCATCGTCGCCCGAGCGGCCACCTCCTTTTTGTCCGTTACAAGAAACCCGCCCTCGCCGGAATTCATGTGCTTGTAGGTCTGCGTGGAGTAACATCCGATCACCCCATGCCGCCCGGACGGCACCCCACGCCACGCGGCCCCCATTGTGTGGGCGCAATCCTCAACAATGGTCACATCGGCAGCGTCGCAAATTTCAACCAGCCGGTCCATATCGCAGATATGACCGCGCATGTGGCTCAGCATCAGAACGCGTGCCTCGTGCGCCTTGGCAGCAAGGTCATCCAGGTCGATGACAAGATCTTCTGTCACGCCGACGAACACCGGGACGGCATTCACAGACGCAATAGCCCCCGGCACCGGTGCCAGCGTAAAGGCATTCGTCAGCACCTTGTCCCCAGGCTTTACACCCAACGCGCGCAGCGCCGTGGCCAGCGCATATCCGCCAGAGCAAACCGCCAGCGCATATTTCGCGCCTGTGTAGGCCGCAAACTCCTGCTCAAGCAGGCCAACCTCACCCAGCTCCCCGGGTGCAAGGTTGTAGCGATGAAGCCGCCCGCTGCGCATCACATCCAATGCGGCGGCAATCCCAGCCTCGGGGATCGGCTCCTGTTGCGTGAAATTGCCTTTGAATACCTCTTGCATGAAACTGTTCTGAGGCCTCGTTTGGATCACGTCAACTGTCAGATTGGCCGCAAATACTGCGCCGCCAGATCAGGCAGGTCGTCGAAATGATGCAACAGAGCGTCCGGCCCGAGTTCCGCGACCTTTTCCCGGCCCGGTGCGAAGGTCACAAGGATCGACGGGACACCGGCCGCGCGCGCCGTGGAATGATCTGTGATTGTATCGCCAATCATGATCGCATCCATTGCGTCGCCACCCGCGCGGCGTACGGCCTCTCGCAGCGGTTCAGGGTCCGGCTTGCGCACAGGCAGCGTATCCGCGCCGATCAGGCTGTGAAATGCATCCAGCACACCCAGATTGGCAAAAAGCAGACGCGCCAAGCCTTCGGGTTTGTTTGTGCACACGGCCACGCGATGGCCGCGGGCCTTCAATTCTTCAACCGCGTCCAGCGCGCCGGGAAAGAAATGGGTAAAATGATCGATCTTGGTCTCATAGGCCTGCAAAAGCGTAGGATACCAGTGATCCACTTCCGCCTCGTCCTCTCGCCCCAGACGCTTGAGACCCAGCCGCAACATCGCCTTGCCGCCGGTCAGTGCGGTGGCCGCATCTTCCCGAGGCACCAAAAGATCGCCCGCGCCCATCTGGCGAAAACAGGCATTCGCGGCCTCGATCAAGTCACCACTGGTGTCGGCCAACGTCCCGTCCAGATCAAAAACAACCGTTCCCATGCTCTGCCTCTTTCTTCTTTGGCGCGTTTTCGCCGCTCTTTATGTCACGCCGCAACAACCTTTGATCCATGGGTCCCTTGCGCGACCCGCGCGAGCGGATAAAACCTGACGCGCATGTAACGGAATGGGGCCAAATGACAACTGCGCTGATTATCCTGGCAGCGGGAAAGGGCACGCGGATGAAATCCGATCTGCCCAAAGTGCTGCATCCCATTGGCGGTGCCCCGATGCTGGCGCATGCCATGCAGGCTGGTTCGGCGTTGGAGCCTGAGCGCGTTATCGTGGTGGCGGGCCACGGCGCAGATGCCGTTACACGGGCGGCGCAGGACTTTGACGAAACCGCGCAAGTCGTTTTGCAGGAAGAACAGTTGGGCACGGGCCATGCCGTCGCGCAGGCGACAGATGCGCTGAAGGGGTTTACGGGCGACGCGGTCGTGCTTTATGGAGACACCCCTTTCGTGCAGCCAGAGACGCTCACCCGCATGGCGGAGGCACGCGCGAACCATGACATCGTGGTTCTTGGCTTTGAAGCCGCGGACCCGGGCCGTTACGGGCGGTTGATCATGACGGGCAACACGCTTAACCGGATCGTGGAATTCAAAGACGCATCAGATAAAGAGCGTGCCGTAACATTCTGTAATTCCGGTATTATCATGGCCAGCGCGACGAATATGACCTATCTGGTATCGCGCCTTGAAAACGACAACGCGGCGGACGAATACTATCTCACGGATATCATCGAATTGGCGCGCAAGGATGGCCTTTCTGCCACGGCCATCGCCTGCGAAGAAGCAGAGACGCTGGGGATCAATTCCCGCGCGGAACTGGCCGATGCTGAAGCCGCCTTTCAGGCCCGCGCGCGCAATGCGGCGATGGAAAACGGTGTCACTCTGCCCGCGCCGGAGACGGTGCATTTCGCGCTCGATACCCATCTGGGGCGGGATGCCCTCGTGGAACAAAATGTTGTCTTTGGCCTTGGTGTTACCGTGGAAACCGGCGCGCGCATCCGGGCGTTCAGCCACATCGAGCAGGCCCATATCGCCCGTGATTCTGTGGTGGGCCCTTTTGCCCGCATTCGGGGCGGCACTGAGATCGCGGAGCATGTCAAAATCGGCAATTTCGTAGAACTGAAAAACGCGCAGCTGGATGAAGGCGTGAAGGTCAGCCATCTTAGCTATGTGGGCGATGCGCATATTGGTGAAGACACCAATGTCGGCGCGGGCACCATCACCTGCAATTACGACGGCGTCATGAAGCATCGCACAACCGTTGGCAAACGCGCGTTCATCGGATCCAACACCATGCTGGTCGCCCCCGTGACCGTGGGGGATGACGCGATGACAGCGTCGGGATCGGTTATCACCAAGGACGTGGACCCCGGCGCTCTGGCCATTGCTCGCGGCGAACAGGTGAGCAAGCCCGGGCTGGCCGTGAAAATGATGAACATGCTGAAAATCAAAAAGAAAAAGCAGGAGCAGAGCTAATGTGTGGCATCGTTGGCGTATTGGGCGACCATGAGGCCGCGCCCATTCTGGTGGAGGCGCTGAAGCGTCTGGAATATCGCGGTTATGACAGCGCGGGCATCGCGACCATCAACGAGGGCAGCCTTGATCGCCGCCGAGCGGTGGGAAAGCTCTATAATCTCTCTGATCTTCTGGTGCATGAGCCGCTGGCGGGCAAATCCGGAATCGGTCACACCCGCTGGGCGACCCATGGCGCGCCCAACGTATCCAACGCCCACCCCCATCAGGCCGGACCTGTAGCAGTGGTCCACAACGGGATCATCGAGAACTATCGCGAGTTGCGCGAAAAATTGGCGGCGGCAGGCGCGACGTTCGTCACCGAGACAGACACCGAAACGGTCGCCTTGTTGACACAGCATTACATGCAAAACGGCATGGAACCTGTTGATGCTGCGAAGAAAACACTTGATGAATTGGAAGGCGCCTACGCACTGTGCTTCCTGTTTGAAGGCGAACAGGACTTGATCGTTGCGGCGCGCAAAGGCAGCCCGCTTGCCATCGGTCATGGCGATGGAGAGGCGTTTGTCGGTTCGGACGCGATCGCACTCGCGCCTCTGACCGACAAGATCACCTATCTCGAAGAAGGCGATTGCGCCGTGGTCACGCGTGAAAGCGTGACGATCACCGACGCCCAAGGCCGGCTCGCCAACCGCGACATGCGCGTCGTTCAGATCGAAAACGCACAGGTGGACAAAGCCGGGCACAAGCATTTCATGGCCAAGGAAATCGCCGAACAACCCGGCGTGATTGGGGATGCGCTGCGGCATTACCTGACAGCGGACGGGGCCGGCATTGAGATCGACACAAAATGTCCGGATTTCAAAGACATCGACCGCGTGACACTGGTCGCGTGCGGCACGGCTTACTACGCTTGCCTCACGGCCAAATACTGGTTCGAACAAGTGGCAGGCCTGCCTGCGGACGTCGACATCGCGTCTGAATTCCGATACCGCGAACCCCCTGTTCCAGCGCGCACCATGACCATTTTCGTCAGCCAATCCGGGGAGACCGCCGACACTCTGGCGGCCCTGAGATATTGCGACGAAAAATCGACAACGCTGGCTGTGGTCAACGTGCCTGAAAGCTCCATCGCGCGGGAGGCGCAGGTATCGCTGCCCATTTTCGCCGGAACGGAGATCGGCGTGGCCTCGACCAAGGCTTTCACCTGTCAATTGGTCGTATTGCTTTTGCTGTCCCTCAAAGCTGCGAAAGACCGTGGGTCAGTTGAGCACGCGCGCTTTGCTGACACGCTATCTGCGCTACGCGGATTGCCATCCGTGATGAGCCGCGCCCTGGATGAAAGCGGCAACATCCGCGATGTGGCGGCCGGGTTATCAGAGGCCAGCAGCGTGCTATTTCTCGGGCGCGGCATGCTCTTTCCACTTGCGCTTGAGGGCGCGCTGAAACTTAAGGAAATCAGCTATATACACGCCGAAGGTTACGCTTCGGGGGAGTTGAAACACGGGCCCATTGCGTTGATTGATCACAAGATGCCCGTGGTTGTTATGGCTCCCCGAGACGGGCTTTTCGACAAGACTGTCTCCAACATGCAGGAAGTGATGGCGCGCGATGGCAAGGTGTGCCTGGTCACCGATGAGACCGGCGCCAAGGAAGCCAGCGACGGAGTATGGCGGGTTCTGACGCTACCCCCATGCGATCCGCTGCTTGCGCCCATTCTTTATGCGATCCCTGCGCAACTTCTGGCCTATCATACCGCTGTGGCAAAAGGCACGGATGTGGACCAGCCGCGTAATCTGGCCAAATCCGTAACTGTAGAGTAACTTCAGAGCCTTGCGCAGCATAGCTGATGTTTGAAACGCAGCCCGTCAGTTACTGCGATACACACGCATTTCCGTCAAGGACGTCAGGTCAACGTCCAACAATCGCATTGCTGCAAGCGAAATGCGGCTGCCCGCACCAGGCGCGCCCTCCAGAGGGAGAAGGTCAACCGCAACGGCTCTGCCCGTCTGAACCACTACGACACGGCCCTTGGACTGCGTTTTTACCAAAGGTGTTTTCAGCCAGATGCCAGTCTGCGACACGTCCCCCAATGACGCGATAGTCACGCCGAGATTGGCCTCTGCCCCGGACGCGGATGCGCCTTCGAGCGCCGCCGCCCTGTCCCCTGCACTGGTCGTGTCGAATTCTTCTACTGTGCGCGCATCTTCCGGGACCGCGTCCGGGTCCACCTCCTCAACAGGTGCATCCTGGGGCGGTGGGGCGTCACGATTGCCAAAAAGCCCGGCAGGCATTGTGCCGCACCCCGCCAGAAATCCGGTCAGAACCACCAGAAACACCTGTTTATTCATTATCCTGCTCCTTTCGCGACGGGCTGCAAGGCAATCGTGTCATCGCTCTTGCCAGCCCAATCCCTCCCGCCTAATTTAACCATATGACAGCCCCGCTGATAGACCCTTTCCAGCGCGCCATCACGTATCTGCGCGTCTCCGTCACCGACAGGTGCGATTTCAGGTGCGTCTATTGCATGGCCGAGAACATGACGTTCCTGCCAAAGAAAGAACTTCTGACGCTGGAAGAGCTGGATCGCATGTGTTCCACCTTCATCCGGCTTGGCGTCAAAAAGCTGCGCATCACCGGGGGTGAGCCACTGGTGCGCAAGGGAATCATGACGTTTTTCAATGGGATGACGCGCCATCTTGAAGCGGGTGATCTAGAAGAACTGACCATCACCACCAACGGATCGCAGTTGGAGCGCTTTGCGGATGATCTTTACGCGGCGGGTGTCCGGCGGATCAACATTTCACTCGACACGCTGGATGAGAAGAAATTCGCAGACATCACGCGCTGGGGCCGCCTGCCCCAGGTTCTGCGCGGCATTGATGCTGCACAGCGCGCGGGCATGCGGGTGAAGATCAACACCGTTGCGCTGAAGGAGTTCAACGAGGACGAATTGTTCCAACTGGTCGCATGGTGCGCGGAGCGCGATATGGACCTGACCTTCATCGAGGTGATGCCCATGGGCGATATCGGCAATGAACGCCGTTTGGGACAGTATTGGAAGTTGTCGGACTTGCGTGCGCGGCTCGCTGAGCAATTCACCGTGGTCGACATACCCGAACGCACCGGCGGGCCGGCCCGATATGTGAAACTGACAGAAACCGGCCAGAAAATCGGCTTCATCACACCGCTGACGCATAACTTCTGCGAAAGCTGCAATCGCGTGCGGCTGACCTGCACGGGTGAGCTTTACATGTGCCTCGGCCAGGAAGACATGGCCGATCTGCGCGGCGCCTTGCGCAACACACCCAACAGCGACGCACCGTTGGAAGACGCCATCCGTGCGGCCATCGCCGCCAAACCAAAAGGCCACGATTTTGACTATGACCGTCAGAACATCACCGGCCAGATGTCCCGCCACATGAGTCACACTGGCGGCTAGTGATGCCCGCAAAACCCTTGCTTCTGCAGCTCTACACAGGGCTGAGCGCGGCGGTGGGCCCTTTGATCTACCCCCGCGTCGCGCGCAAGTTGCTGGCCCAAGGCATGGCACCCGAACGGGTGGAAGAACGCAAAGGCTATCCAACCGAGCCGCGCCCCAAGGGCAGACTATTATGGTGTCATGCGGCATCCGTCGGGGAAAGCCTGTCAGTCCTGCGCCTGATGGAACAACTCGGGCGGGAGCATCCCAATCTTAATTTTCTTCTGACCTCCGGCACTGCGACGTCTGCACAGATCGTGGCGGATCGCCTTCCTCCCCGCACGCGGCACCAATTTGCCCCCATGGACACGCCCCGCGTGGTCAATCGTTTCCTGCACCACTGGGCACCAGATGCCGCAGTTTTCGTGGAAAGTGAACTTTGGCCCAATATGATCAGCCGCACGGAGGCAGCGGGCATTCCACTCGCACTGGTCAATGCGCGCATATCAGATCGATCGGCGCGAAACTGGACCCGTGCCGCCGTCACGGCGCGGCATCTCTTGCAGAAATTCAGGATCATCCATTGTCAGGATCATCGCACAGCGGATCATCTGCGCGACCTGGGTCTGGATCACGCTCAGAAAGGCGCAAACCTGAAGGCCATGGCGGCCCCTCTACCCGTAGACACGGCCGAGAAAAACCGGCTCGCTGGCCTGATCAAAGGACGCCCCGTATGGCTTGCCGCCTCGACGCATCCGGGTGAGGACGAACGCGTGCTGAACGCCCAGGCGAGGGTCTTGAAGGCGCATCCCGATGCGCTGCTGGTGTTGGTACCACGCCATCCGGAAAGAGCACACGAAATCGTAGACATCAATAAAAGCATAGGGTTGCGCCTGATGCAGCGCAGCCGGGGCGAAGACCCCCCCCCGGAAAGCCACGTCTATCTTGCCGACACGTTGGGGGAAACCGGCCTGTGGTACGCCCTTTGCCCGATCACCTGTCTGTGCGGATCCTTCACGCCTGTGGGTGGGCACAACCCCTTTGAACCTGCGCAGAGCGGCTCGGCCATTCTGCATGGACCGCTCTATGCCAATTTCGCAGAGATCTATGACTCCTTTGACGCAGACGGTGCCGCACTGAAGGTAGAAGACGACGAAAGCCTCGCGCAGGCTGTGAAACATCTGATCCGCGATGCCGATGCGCGCATGACCATGACAAAGGCCGCTCAGTCAAAGGTAGACGCGCAAAAGGAAGGGTTGGAACAGATCACCCAAGACCTTTCCAAGGCCCTGAACCTCGGTTAGGCAATCCCTGTGCCAGAGCTGATCATCACCAATATGAACCGCAATTTCACCGGGGTTTCGGCCACGGCAGCAGCGGTGATGCGGCAACAATTGGGTCAGTTTGATCTGCGCCTGATGGGCCACCCGTTGCCCGGGGGTCCTGCGCCGATCACCTATCGCGAGGCTGTGCGCCTGTCGCGCACCCCGCCGCCCGGCAAAGCCTTCACCATCTGGCACGTACGCCGCAATCCAGAGATGCGCGTTGCGATCTGGGCGCGCGACGTACTGCGCCTTCCCATTCGGGTTGTCTTCACCTCTGCTGCCATCCGGCGCCATTCGGCTTATCCAAGGTGGCTCATCTCACGGATGGATGCGGTGATCGCGACCACCGAAGACGCCGCCAGTTTCGTGCCCCACGTACGCGCTGTGGTGCCTCACGGGGTGGAAACCCAGCGCTTTACCCCTGCGCCTGACCGTGCACGTGCCTGGGCCGCCACTGGCCATCCCGGCACGCGCGGCATCGCCACAATTGGCCGCATTCGCCCGGAAAAAGGCACGGATCGCTTCGTGGACGCAATGATCGAGGTGCTGCCCCGGCACCCCGAAACGACCGCCCTGATCATCGGTCGCGCGGCCAAGGAACACGAAAGATTTCTCAACGATCTCAAATCCAGGATCGCCAAGGCCCGCCTGAGCGACCGCATCCTCTTCACAGGCGAAGTTGTGCCGGATGCGCTGCCCGATCTCATGCGCGCCCTTGCTCTGGTGGTTCAACTCCCTCGCTACGAAGGCTATGGCATGACCCCTCTTGAAGGCATGGCCTGCGCCGTGCCCTTCGTGGCAACGGACCAAGGCTACTACCGTCACTTTTCGGCCCAGGGGCAGACAGGCCTCATCACGGAAAACGCTGCAATCGACATACATGGCCTTCTGTCAGATCAAAACCGTCTGAATGAAATGTCCTTGTCCGCACGCGACGTCGCGATATCTCACTTCAGCATTGATCGAGAAGCCACTGAAATCGCATCTGTTTATGAAAGTCTTTGGGCCACAGGCCACTAAGCCTTGCTCTTTGCCACAAATACCCCGGGGAGTCGCCCTTGTTGCGCCATTGGTCCCAGCGAGAATGGCGACCGGTTGGACTCGACTGCGGCGTCACAAAGGCATGCGCTGCTCTGCCACTTCGGCCCACCAGCTACAGCCCACCGGGATCGCTTCGTCATTGAAATTGTATTCCGGATGATGCACCGGAGCGCTGTCGCCATTGCCCATCAGGATATAAGCGCCGGGGCGTTCTTCCAGCATGAAGGCGAAATCCTCGCCTCCCATGATCAAAGGCGCATCCGCGCAATCTCCGCTCACTTTTCGCGCCATCTGAGCGGCAAACTCGGTTTGTTCAGCATGGTTCGCCATAACTGGATAATTGCGTTCATAATCCAGCGTGATGGCCGCGCCGAACGCCTCCCCTATATGACGGCAGAGCGCACCCATGCGTTCTTCGGCCATATCGCGCAGGGCATTTGACAGCGTGCGCACCGTGCCGGCCAGCCGCACCGAAGACGGGATCACATTAAACGCATGGCTAGAACTTTCCATGGAAGTCACGGACACCACGATCTGTTCGACAGGGTCGGCATTACGACTGACGATCGTTTGAAGCGCCGTCACCAGATGTGCGGCGACCACGGATGGGTCCACGGTTTGCTGCGGTTTGGCAGCATGACCGCCTTTGCCTTCCACCAATATCTCAATCTTATCGGTGGCCGCGAAAAACGCGCCGGGCCGTATGGAAAACTGCCCCACAGGCACGCCGGGCCAATTGTGCATGCCATAGACCTCTTGGACCCCAAAGCGATCCATCAGCCCATCATCACACATTTCCTTACCCCCTCCGCCGCCTTCTTCAGCGGGTTGAAAGATGACCACCACGGTGCCGTTGAAATTGCGTGTCTCGGCGAGGTACTGTGCCGCCCCTAACAGCATCGCCGTGTGCCCATCGTGACCACAGGCATGCATTTTCCCCGGCACGTCAGAGGCGTAGTCAAGCCCAGTCTGTTCCTCAATCGGCAGTGCATCCATATCCGCGCGCAGCCCCACGACCTTGCCGGATCCCGTTTCACGACCCTTGATAACACCCACCACGCCTGTGCGGCCCAGGCCCGTCGCCACGTCGTCACAGCCAAACGCCTTCAGCTTTTCGGCCACCAAGGCGCTTGTGCGATGCGTGTCGAACAGCAGTTCGGGATTGGCGTGAATATCGCGCCGCCAGGCGGTGATGTCGGCATGGAGTTCGGCAAATCGGTTTTTGACAGGCATGGGAACAGTCCTTTCCGGATCAATATCCGCTTTCAGATATCAGAACGTGGTGACCGGACGCCACCTCTTCATACTGGCTGGGGCCGGGCTCATGGCCCAATGGATGAAGCGGCGACGGGATCGGTTTGAACTCTGGCAACGTCTTGCGTCGCCGGGTCGGGTCGGGCACCGGAACGGCGGACAAAAGCGCGCGGGTATAGGCATGTTGTGGTCGTTCAAACACGGCGTCCCGAGGACCGATTTCCACAATCCGGCCAAGATACATGACCGCCACGCGATGGCTGATGCGCTCAACCACGGCCATGTCGTGGCTGATAAACAGAAACGCAAGGCCCAAGTCGCGTTGCAGTTCCTCCATCAGATCCAAAATACGCGCCTGAACGCTCACGTCCAGCGCGCTCAGCGCCTCATCGGCCACGATCAGGCAAGGCTCGGCCGCCAAGGCCCGTGCGATGGCAACACGTTGACGTTGCCCACCAGAAAGCTGGTGAGGATAGCGATCCAGATAAGAACGCGGCAGGTGCACGCGGTCCATCAGGTCCGCCACCTTCTGAACGCGTGCCGCCGGCATTCCAATATCGAAATTCCGCATGGGTTCCGCCAGTTGCGCAGCAATCTTCATGCGAGGGTCAAGACTCGAGAAGGGGTCCTGAAAAATCATCTGCATGCTGCGACGGGCTTGCCGCAGGTCGTCGCCTGACCGGGACAAAATCTCCTGTCCAGTCATCGTCACGCTGCCACGCACGGGGCTTTCCAGCCGCAAGATCGACCGGCCCACGGTCGATTTCCCGCAGCCAGATTCGCCGACCAGAGCCAGTGTTTCGCCGGGATCCAGAGTGAACGACACGTCTTCAACCGCATGCACCTGCGCCGTCACGCGCCGCAAAAGGCCCGATGTCACAGGATAGCGCGTGGTGAGATTGGAGACCGCCAAGAGCGGCTCACCCTTCCGTTCCGGCACCTTTTTACCCTGCATGGAGCCCAGCCTAGGTACGGCATTCAAAAGGCTTTTCGTGTAGTTTTCCTGAGGGTTTGCAAAGATGTCTTCAACCGACCCTTCTTCCACTTTGCGACCATCCTGCATGACAACGACCCTGTCTGCCATTTGCGCCACAACGGCCATGTCATGGGTAATGAACATGACCGCTGCACCGTGATCGCGTTTGAGCCGGTCGATCAGCGCCAGAATTTCGGCTTGGATGGTCACATCCAGCGCCGTTGTCGGTTCATCGGCAATGAGCAGTTTCGGCTCACACGCCAAGGCCATCGCAATCACGACCCTCTGCCGCATGCCACCGGACAATTCATGAGGATACTGACGCAACCGGCGTTCCGGCTCCGGCACGCGCACCTCGTCCAACAGCTTCACCGCCTCTGCCCTGGCCTGTACTTTGCTCAATGCGCGGTGCAGGCGCAGGCCTTCAGTCATTTGCCGTTCTATCGTGAAAACAGGATTGAGCGCCGTCATAGGTTCTTGGAAAATCATGGCGATTCTGTTGCCGCGGAGATGTCTCATCGCGCGGTCCGGGGCCGCTTCAAGCGCGATCTCGTCCACTCTGACCTGCCCGCTCACAATCGCGCCCCCGCCGAATTCGACAAGCCGCATGAGCGACAGCGCCGACACCGACTTTCCCGATCCGGATTCGCCGACGATGCACAGCGTTTCGCCGGGATGGACGTCAAAAGACAGGTCCTCGACCGCATGCGTGATCCCGCCACGGGACCGGAAGTCCACGCGCAGGTTCTGAACCCGGGCGACGGGCTGATCTTGAGGAGATCGATCTTTCATCACGTCAGAAGCTAGTCGTGCAGATGTAGGCGGTCAAAACCTATTCCGGCTGTAACAGCGTGATGCCGGTGGCCGCAGCCCGGGCCAGATCAGGGTCGAGCGACATGGGAATGTATTCCCCACGCCTCCAAAGCTGGGCCATGTCATCGTAGTAGCGGCTCAGGAAATGGCCTGATTGACCGGTAGAGATGACAAAGACCGAACTATCGGGATCGGCAAAGTCGTATACTCCGCGATAGCCTGCGCCATGGACGTTCTCGAAGGGGTTTTCCCCCTCACCCCGCGTCCGCCCGCGCATCAGCGTGTTGTCCCCGCCTGAGGTTGATTGCCGGATGTTGACGAAATAACGCAGGATCGGCACCTCACCCAGCACCTGATGGTCTTGTGTCGCTTGATGCAGATCCCCCCATCGGAGACTCTCCAGCGCGCTTCCGTAGTTGTCTCCAATCCAAACCAGCGCGTCATCAAGCGCCAGCCGCGCAATATCCACGCAGCTTTCCTGATCGGAGGACTGCCGGATATCACACCACGCAGAGGCCCCATCCACATCGCGGAAGACCCGTTCGATGAAAACCGGATCGGGATGCGTGAATTCGTCGGCCAGCGGCCCCAGCTCATCGCGGATCAGACGATCCATGAGCGCGCGCATCCATGCCGCGTAAAGAAGCGGTTCGGGCAGGTGTTCATTCATTTCGCCGTTCCAGCTCGACAGCAGATCGAGGGCGATCTTGCGCTGTCGTTCGGTCGTGCCTTCCGGGGCGGCCTCCCCCGTGAACCAAAGGTCGGCCCCGATGAGCGGCAGAAGGGAGCGGGCGGTGAAACTTACGGTGTCCAGCTGCGCTTCGATGAAGCTGTCGCGGGTGTGTACCTCTCGAATTTGCATCAACCGCTCAAAACGCTTGATCCGCTGCGTATCGCCCCACGAATAGCTTACATGATTGGGAAAATCGCGGTCCACCATCTTGTTGTTGGTATTGCCAAGAATCCCCCCTGCGGGCGACACGAATTCCGGGTTTTGCGAGTACGGGATGCGCGCGGTCCACTGGTTCTGCTTGACCCAACCCCGGCTTGGCATGCGGCCTTGGGTTTCGTGGCCCGGGTCCCGCGCTGGCATTGCGCCAATGGTCTTCATCGCGATGGTGTTTTTATCGGCCAGCATCAGGTTCAGCGTCGGCGCCACGAAAAATCGACCTGCACGCAGCCCCTCTTCCACCGATTGGGCCCGCATCAAAGCCATCGCGGCAGTCATTGAGGTGTCTGCGCCAGAAAGGGCTGTCCACGACAGCGATGCCACATGACCCGGCGGCGTGACCTCCGATAGGGCGTAGTGGGTGCCGGGCAGGACAGGACCATTGTCCGTCCAACGCAACGTCAGCGTGACGGGATCCATATCGGCAATCCGGATGATGGTGCTTTCCGTGCGGAACGGTTTGAACCCGTCAGGTGTCAGGTATTGGTCGGGGTTTTCAGGGTTCAGCTTCTCAATAAAGACGTCCTGATCATCCATGTAAGATGACGTAACCCCCCAGCCGAGCGCATTGCTGCGCCCTGTTATCACCAAAGGCGCGCCCGGGATCGTTCCCCCAATCACACCGCCGGTGGCCAGTTCAATGCGCGCCAGATACCAGATCGAGGGCGCAGAAAAACCCAGATGCGGGTCATTGGCCAGAAGCGTGCCACCACTGGCCGACCGGTTGGGCGCCGCGGCAAACACGTTTGACGCGCCCGCAAAGCCCCGCTTGGCGAAGGGAGAGAGCGGATGTTCCCCGGTGGCCCAGGTCACGCGCCGCGTCCCCAGCCCCGGGAACAGGCTAGAATATTCCGGCAGTTCGGCAATCGCAGCGCCGGGGGCCAGCGGCATGATATCGCGCAGCCGTTCTTCCCCCACCAGAAGAGAGGTGCGGGCATACAGGACCTCCTCCGCCAGTTGGCCCGACAACTGAACCGACATCAGCTTCAGGATGGCAATGGAATCGGCAGGCTGCCACGGCGACAGCGCGGGGTTGAAGATGAACATCTCCGGCGCGCCTTTGCCGCGAGCCTCTTCATTGATTTCCCGCAGTCGCGCATTCACCCCAGCAGCATAGGCACGCATGGCCTCTTTGGTGCGGGCATCCTGGACGTCCACGGATGTGCGAGCGTTACGGTAAAGATCGAGCCGCCGCATGAGCATGTCGATTTCCAGTGTCTGTGTGCCGAAAATCTCAGACAGCCGCCCCTGCGCCGTGCGCCGCAACATGACCATCTGCCAAAGCCGATCCTGCGCGTGCGCATACCCAAGCCCATAGAAACTGTCGGCATCAGTGGTTCCGAACACATGAGGGACGTTGGCGTTGTCACGGACGATTTCCACCGGTGCCGAAATGCCCGTGACCTGCATCGCCTTGTCATAGACAGGCAGCGAACGGGACAACAGGAAATAGGCCACCAATACGGTGAGCACGGTCAGAACAACCATGCCGCCCGCTATGCGAAACAGCCATTTGAAAACCTGGCCCATTCCCCGTCCTTCAAGCCCGATTTAACAGTTCGGTTGGGATAGTCAGAAATGTGCCGCGACACAATGGGCGTTGGTCCAAGGTGTGGTCAGAGGCCCAGCTTGTCGCGCATGAACGCAAGCGCCACGGAAAGACCATCGGGCGCAATCCCGTGGGCGGTGCCTTTCATGATGTGGGCATAAACATCCTGCCAGCCTGCCGATTGCAGCGCCTCGGCGGCCTCTGGCAAGGATTTGGGCGGCACGACGTCATCCGCATCGCCATGAACCAGCAGAACAGGCGGGCGGCTCACCACCTCATCCTTCAGGAGTTCCGGTGCCAGCAATCGACCGGAAAAGGCCACGATGCCGGCAATGGGGTCTTCTCGGCGCGGGGCCACATGCAGGGCCATCATGGTGCCTTGGGAAAAGCCAAACAGAACCACTTGTTCGGGCAGGACATCTTCATCCACCATAAGCGCATCAAGGAACGCATTCAGGTCTTCGGCAGCCGCCATTAGCCCACGCTCTGATTCTTCTTCGGAGGATCCGTCAATCCAGGGGATCGGGAACCATTGCAGCCCGCTGGGCATCATAGGGATCGTCTCTGGCGCGTCCGGGGCCACAAAAAGCGTGTCGGGCAAATGTTCCATCAGCACATCGGCGATGCCCAGCAAATCCGCCCCGTTGGCCCCGTAGCCATGCAGGAAGACCACGATGGACCGCGTTTCGCCCGAATGCGGGCCTTTGCGCCCGGCTTGAAGAACACGTGTCATCGGATCCCTTCCCGCTGTTTGTCCACTCGGTAGTAGGCCCATAGGATACGCGCTGCAACCGATCTCCAAGGCGACCATGCGAGGGCCATTTGGCGCATCTCCTTCTCCTTGGGGCGGGTCTCGAGACCGTAGAGCGTTTTGGAGGCCTCTTGCAGGGCCAGATCACCGTGGGCGAAGACATCCGCGCGACCAAGCGAGAACATGGCATAGATTTCTGCCGTCCAGGTGCCGATGCCAGGCACTTCGACCAGTTTGGCGACGATACTTGCATCAGCTTCGCGCTTCAGAGCCTTGTAATCTATATCTTTCCCAGCCAGCGCATAAGCATATCGAATTTTCTGCCGACTTAGCCCCACGGCGCGCAGATCATCTTCTGTTGCCTTGAGAACCCGCGCAGGGTCAGTCAGCCCCGCGTCTTCAATTCGTTTCCAGATTGCCGCGGCCGACGCGGTCGACACTTGCTGACCAATGATCGCGTTCAGAAGCTGCGCAAAGCCCTCCGGTTTTCGCCGTAAGGGAAGCGGGCCGCACAAGCGGCGAGCTTCCGCCATGCGCGGACAGATGCGCGCAAGGTACTCGGCCCCTTCCTCCACATCGTCCAGCGTTTCGATGATCCGTCCTGTCATAGCGCATTTACCCATTGCAATGCCTCTTTGACCGTTGTCACCTTGAGGCCATCGGGCTGGGGTGGCCGGGCGATCATGGCAACTTTGATGCCAAGCTGGCGCGCCGCGGTCAGTTTGGTCTTGGACGCCTCTCCGCCCGCATTTTTCGCCACCAGCCAATCCACGCCGAGCGATTGAAAAAGCGCCACTTCCTTGTCCACCGGGAATGGCGGGCGTCCGATCAGGAATTCACCATTGGGGAAGGGAAATGGCCTCTCGGGCGGATCAATCTGGCGGCAAATGATTCGCGCGTGAGGCAGGTTGGAAAACCGGTCCAGCGTTTGACGCCCGGTGGCCAGAAACACCGTTTCTCCGGAGGCGACAAGGGGGGCCACATCCTCTTCGCTGCTCACCTGCGTCCACTGATCCCCTTCCTCAGGTGTCCATTCCGGGCGCAGAAGTTGGCAATATGGCAAACCCATCTGCCCACACACCCGCGCTGTTCGGTTAGAGATACGATGCGCGAAAGGATGCGTGGCGTCGAGCACTGCGGTGATGCCGCGCCTGCGCATGTCTTCGCGAAACCCGTCTTCGCCGCCGAAGCCGCCGCGCCGGGTTTCAATGCCAAGACTGATGGGCGCACGTGTAACACCGGCCAGTGACGCCACAACGTCGCGCTTTGCATCACCCAGAGCACGCGCGATCTCTTGCGCTTCGCGGGTGCCAGCCAGAAGCAGAAGCGTCATGATCCGGCCTGAGCGATGATATCGCCTTGTCGGTTCATCACGATAATGTCGACATCTATCTCTGGAACCATCTGACGCACGTGCGTCAGTGCATTTCGCGCCACCCACTCAGAATGTTTTTCTCCCATGTTTTCAAAGACCTCAAGCGCCGTATTCATCTGTTTCACCGCAGGCTCTCCCATCACATCCGCCAAAGCGTCGAAATCCACCTGAGACCGCCCGGAATGAAGGTCACGGGCACCTTGAGCCAGCTTCGTCAACTTACCAATGCCGCCACCAATGGTGAGCTTTGGAATGGGGTGACGCGCCAGATACTTCAACATCCCACCGACGAAATCCCCCATGTCGAGCATGGCATGATCCGGCAGACCGTAAAGCGCCTGAACCGTCTTTTCACTTGTCGCTCCCGTGCAGCCTGCCACATGGGCCAGCCCCGCGGCCCGCGCCACATCGATCCCACGATGGATCGAGGCGATCCACGCCGCGCAGGAAAACGGTCTCACGATGCCAGTCGTGCCCAAGATGGACAGCCCACCCTTGATGCCTAACCTCGGGTTCCACGTCTTCTCCGCAATCCCTGCCCCGCCCGGAACAGAAATTTCAATAGCTATATCAGGGGGTTGGGACAGTCTTTTCGACATCTCATCAACGGTCTGCGTCATCATTTGCCGCGGGACCGGATTGATGGCAGGCTCTCCGGGCGGGATCGGCAGACCGGGTTTTGTCACGTGCCCCACGCCTTCGCCCGCCAAAAACGTTACCCCGCCCAAGGACGGCGCGACACGCGCCACGATCAGCGCACCATGGGTCACATCCGGATCGTCGCCCGCATCCTTGATCACGCCAGCCTCGACCCAGTCCGGCCCTTCTTGCCAATGGGCAATGTCAAAACTCGGGCGTTCGCCTTTGGGCAGCGTGATCCGCACGCGATCGGGCCGCCCTTCCCCCCAAAGCCCCATCAACGCCGCCCGCGTGGCGGCGGTTGCACAGGCACCGGTGGTCCATCCGCGACGGAGCTCTTTTTTGTGCAAGTCTTTGTCAGGTTTACGACCCATGGCCGCGACTATATGCGGGCCGCACCCTGCGGCCAATTGCCAAAACACACCCGATTTTTTTGTCGCGCTTGGCAGGGGTTATGGTCGCAGTTGGTCTTTCGCCGATCCATCGAAAGAGGCATAAAGGTGCCATGGACACACCTCTTTCAAATGGCGATTTGCCCGTGATGGAGCCCGGCTGGGTATGGCTCTGCGGTGCCGGCCCCGGTGACCCGGGGCTTTTGACGCTGCACGCCCTGAACGCACTGCGGCAGGCCGACGTTGTGGTCTATGACGCGCTTGTGCAGGAAAGCATTTTGGATTGGGCACCCAAGGCGGAATTGATCTACGCGGGTAAGCGCGGCGGAAAACCGTCTGCCAAACAACGCGATATCTCGCTCAGACTGGTGGAGCTGGCGCGGGAAGGCAAACGCGTTTTGCGGCTCAAGGGTGGCGATCCGTTCGTCTTTGGCCGTGGCGGGGAAGAAGCCCAAACTCTCGTCCAGCATGGCGTGCGCATCCGGATCATCCCGGGTGTCAGCGCAGGCATTGGCGGGCTGGCCTATGCGGGTATTCCGGTGACTCATCGCGATGTGAACCAATCGGTGACCTTCGTGACCGGGCATGATCAGTCAGGGGCCACACCGTCGTCGTTGAATTGGGCGGCGATCGCGCAAGGAAGCCAGGTGATCGTGGTCTACATGGGCATGAAACACGCGGCCACGATCAGCAAAAGTCTCATTGAGGCAGGGCGTGATCCACAGGAGCCTTGCGCGGTGGTATCTTCGGCCACAACTGACGATCAAAGGGTGCTTGAAACCACTCTGTCGCGCATGGCCGCGGACATCGAGGCCGATGGCATGGAGCCTCCGTCAATCCTGTGTATTGGCCGATCGGTCTTGATGCGTCAGGCGCTCGATTGGCAAGCCATGATGCAAGGCGCGGCACCGCGGAACATCGACCCGCTGAACCGCGGGCGGCCTGCGGAGGCATCATGACAGTCGGGGGCTCTGCCCCCAACGTCGAAACCAAGGGTTTCGACGCCCCTAAGGACATGCAAGAAGGATTTGTCCTCTCGCGCTTCGACCGGATACTTTGTCCAAAAAGAAAGGCTTGAGGTGGCCAAGGGCCTGATCATCTCGGCGCCATCCTCGGGCGCAGGGAAAACAACTGTAACCCTTGCGTTGTTGCGCCTGCTATCGCGCAATGGCGTAGCAGTGCGCGGCGCAAAATCGGGCCCGGATTACATTGACCCGCGCTTTCACGAAGCCGCCTGCGGGGCGCCATGTTTCAACCTCGATGCCTGGGCCATGGGGCTCTCTCGGCTAAAGAGCCTCGCTGCCTGTAAAGGCCATTTGGTGATTGAAGGGGCGATGGGGCTCTTTGACGGGGCACCGCCGGACAACCGTGGATCGGTGGCGGATCTGGCGCGGAAACTGGATTTGCCGGTGATACTGGTCGTGGATGCAGGCCGCATGGCAGGATCGGCAGCAGCTCTCGTCGAAGGTTTCGCCCGTCATGACCGCGAAGTGCGAGTGGCAGGGGTCATCCTCAACAATCTGGGAAGCGCACGGCACGGGGCGATGGTGCGGCGCGCATTGGAACCTGTTGGCATCCCGGTTCTTGCTGCCCTTCACCGCGCGCGGGATTTGACGCATCCGGCACGACATCTTGGTCTTGTCCAAGCCGCGGAGCGTCCGGATCTGGATCTGTTTCTGAACAAAGCGGCAGATGCCTTGGCAGAGGGCCTTGATGAAGCAGGTTTGATGGACATGTTCGCGCCTTTGCCTGAGGTCGGGCACACGCCATCCATGCCGCCTCCGGCGCAAGTGATCGCGCTTGCGCAGGACGCAGCCTTTGCCTTTGCCTATCCGCATCTGATGCAAGACTGGCGAAACGCAGGGGCGGAAATCAGAGTGTTCTCCCCTCTGGCAGATGATGTTGTCCCCGAGGCGGACCTGATCTTTTTGCCAGGGGGATACCCAGAACTCCATGCAGGCCGGATAGCCGCAGCGAAGCGATTTCTCTCCAGCTTGAGGAACGCCGCAGAAATCTCTGATATATATGGAGAATGCGGGGGATACATGGTGCTGGGTGACGGTCTTGTTGATGCAGATGGTGCGCGCCATGCCATGGCCGGGCTCTTGCGGCTGGAGACGTCTTTCGCCACCCGCCGCCTGCATTTGGGATATCGTGACATCACGCCGCTGGGTGGCATCTTCAATGCGCCACTCAAAGCACATGAATTCCATTATGCGTCCACCTTGCGCGCGGAGGGAGCGCCGCTGTTCGAAGCGCGCGACGCTGAGGGCATTTCCCTTCCCCACATGGGCCTGCGGGCCGGGCGAGTGAGCGGTAGTTTTGCTCATGTCATCGATACGGTTGTCAGCGTGTTGGAAGACGCGTAGCCCTTTTGCCATGAGTGACGCCGCCCTCCCCCAATCTGACGCGCGATCCAGACGCAATGTCTGGGTTCTTGTTCTGGCGCAGGCCTTCCTCGGCTCACAGATGGCGATGATCTTCGTTGTGGGTGGTCTGGCTGGGCAATCGCTGGCGACCAATGTCTGCTTTGCGACACTGCCCATATCGCTCATCGTGATCGGATCGATGCTGGCGGCCAACCCGCTAAGCGCGATCATGCAGCGTTTTGGTCGTCAAGCGGGGTTTCTGGTGGGCGCGATGGCGGGGGCGCTCGGCGCGGCCGTGGGCGCATACGGTCTCTACGTGGCGTCATTCCCGATCTATCTGTTGGGCTCGCTCATCACCGGAGTCTACATGTCGGCGCAAGGGTTCTACCGCTTTGCCGCCGCCGATACGGCGAGCGAGGCGTTTCGGCCCAAAGCCATCTCCTATGTGATGGCAGGCGGGCTGGCGAGCGCGGTCATCGGCCCGCAGTTGGTGAAGGTGACGGCGGACTCGATGGTGATCCCGTTCCTCGGCACCTACTATGCCGTGATTGCGCTTAACCTGTTAGGCGCGCTTCTGTTTTTTTTCCTCGACATTCCCAGACCCGCACTCGCGCGCGACGACGCGCCCAAGGGACGCAGCCGGATGGAGTTGTTGCGCACGCCGCGCATCGCCGTGGCCGTCATTTGCGCGACCGTGTCTTATGCGCTGATGAATCTGGTAATGACATCGACGCCGCTCGCGGTTGTGGGATGCGGGTTCACGACGGGCAATGCGGCCGACGTGGTGACGGGCCATGTACTGGCCATGTTTGCCCCGTCATTTTTCACCGGCCACCTGATCGCGCGCTTCGGGGTGGAACGGATCGTGGCAGCAGGTCTGATCATATTGGCCGCGGCCGGGGTTGTCGCGCTGAGCGGCGTTGCGTTGGAAAACTTCTTTTTTGCGTTGATCCTGTTGGGTCTCGGTTGGAATTTCGGATTCATCGGTGCCACCACGATGCTGGCCGCGTCCCACACGGTAGAAGAACGCGGGCGGATGCAGGGTTTGAATGATTTCATCGTTTTCGGCGGGGTCACGGTGGCGTCTCTGGCCTCCGGCGGGCTGATGAATTGCTCGGGCGGCGATGCGGTGACAGGGTGGACATCGGTCAACTTGGCGATGGCCCCGTTCCTTGCCTTGGCAGGCGGGGCCTTGCTTTGGTTGATGCTGCGGCGCGAACCGGCATAGTCAGCGCTGGTGTCCAAAGAATAGCCTGAATATTTTCAGCCCTTAAGAAGCACAAAAACCGCACTTCTTTTTGGCCAGAAATACTCCCGCCGGAGGCATGAAATCTTACAAGTTCGGCAGTTTTGTTTCGTCGAAGTCAGGCCCTGCAATCAGCTCGACGCCGTCTTTGCTCATCCGCACTTCGACACCTGCGTCCAATAGCGCCGCTTTCATGGTGTCAACGAGGGCAAAATCCTTGCTCTCCATCGCCTCGGTACGAATCTCAGAGAAGCGTGCCGCGAGAGGTGCGAAGTCGAACGCGGGCGCGGAAGCCCAAGCGGGTGCTGCCTTGTTCATGAGGCCCAGAAACATGAGCGCGGCCGTCAGCGCCGAGGCATCGCCTTGTGTTGACAATTGGTGGCAAATGGTCAGCGCAGCTGGAGTATTAAGATCATCGGCCAAGGCATTGATAATTCTATCATCTACGTCGTCCGCAACCGCGCCCTCAACCTGACCGTACCACTTGCGCAGCGTCTTCTCCGCATCGCCTGCCTTCTTCGCCGTCCAGTCCATCGGCTTGCGATAATGCGTGCTGAGGCACACACACCGGATCA
>CAYMEC010000033.1:0-37499 GCA_964389425.1 uncultured Roseovarius sp. | reverse complement strand
GAGCGAGCCGTCCTCATTGACGTGGAACGTGGGAACGATGAAGAGGGACACACCCTTGATGCCTTCAGGCCCACCGGGGATCTTGGCCAGCACGAGATGAATGATGTTGTCGGCCATGTCGTGTTCACCGGCAGAGATGAAGATCTTCTGACCAGACACTTTGTAGCTGCCATCACCCTGTGGCACGGCCTTGGTGCGCATGAGACCAAGATCGGTGCCGCAATGGGGCTCGGTCAGGTTCATCGTGCCTGTCCATTCGCAAGCAGCCATCTTGGGCAGATAGGTGTTCTTCTGCTCATCCGAGCCATGCGCCAGAATGGCAGAGGCTGCGCCATGCGTCAGGCCGTGATACATGGTGAAGGCTTGGTTGGCGGCAGAGAAGATCTCGCCCACCGCCGTGCCCAGCACCACGGGCATGCCCTGTCCACCGTACTCTTCCGGCAGATCCAGCCCAGGCCAGCCGCCTTCGCGTACCTGGTCAAACGCCTCTTTGAAGCCTTTGGGCGTGCGGACCACACCGTTTTCCAAGTGACACCCTTCGGTGTCGCCCACCACGTTGAGCGGGGCGATGACCTCAGAGGCGAGCTTTCCGGCCTCTTCCAGCACGGCGGAGGTGAAATCAGCCTCCAGATCGGCATAGCCGGGCACGTCGGCCTCGGAAATGTTGAGCACCTCATGCAGAACGAATTGCATGTCTTTGGCAGGAGCGGTGTAGCTTGGCATGGTTGAAATCCTCAATCTGTCTGTTGGGGTCTTGTTCTGTGGGTTTATTCGGCGGCCCGTTTGGCCGCACGGATAGAGGCGATCATTTTTTCGCCCCACTTCATTTGTTCCTGAAGCTCGGCGATGGCCTCATCAATGTCGTCCCGTTGGCGTTCGAGATCGGCAAGGCGGCGCTGCGCCAGTTCGTAGGTCTGGGTCAACTGTTCCTGCTGCTGGTCGCCGCGGTTGTAGAGCTCCAACAACTGGCGAATTTCCTCAAGGGAAAAGCCAAAGCGCTTGCCGCGCAGAATGAGCTTCAATCGCGCGCGGTCCGACCGGGTGAACAGGCGTTTCTGACCATCGCGGATCGGAAACAGAAGTTCCTTTGCCTCGTAAAAGCGCAGCGTGCGCGGCGTTACATCGAAGGCATCGCACATCTGCCGGATGGTCATGGTGTCCTTGGCGTCTCGGGGTGTGTGATGGGTCATCTGTCTATGTCCTGGCGTGATGCTTTGTACCGAAACTGTGGGTCACATGGACGTCTTACAACAGGCTTTCGTGTTGACGTAACCCCGACGTTACGTAACTTTGTGTGTTTACGTAAGATCAGCCAGGGTCAACTATACTTGAGAGGCCGCAGTATCAGCGAGCAAGTGCCATAACGGCTCCGAAACGGTGTGCGTGGATGCGTGCGATCGGAAAGGAACGTCACCTTGCAGACGGACGACGGGCGTGTCGTTCTGACCGGTACAGGTTTTCACCTGTTTGTTCTTGACTTTGATACGTGATCCCCGGATAAGCGCGCTCTCAGGCCCCGAGAGGGCCAATTTGGTTTTGCCCTGAAGGGCACGCCGTCCGAGGTGGGGTTGCCCGCAAACACCTGAAAAGGGACCGAAGGACGCGGAAGCGAAAAGGAAGAAGCACATGTTTGCGGTCCTCAAGACCGGTGGCAAGCAGTACAAGGTCCAGTCGGGCGATACGCTCCGCGTGGAAAAACTTGCAGCTGATGCCGGTGAAAAAGTTCAATTCAACGACGTTCTGATGCTGGGTGGTGACAAGCCTGTCGTTGGCGCACCGTTTGTTGATGGCGCGGCCGTTCAGGCCGAGGTCGTCGATCAGATCAAGGGTGACAAGGTCATCCATTTCGTCAAGCGTCGCCGCAAGCACGGGTCGCAGCGGACCAAGGGGCACCGTCAGCAACTGACCGTCCTGCGCGTGACCGATATCCTTGAAAAGGGCGGTGACAAATCCGGCGTGAAGGCTGCTGTGGGTGCGGGCTCTGTTGCAGCTGTCGTGGCGGCTGCGGCTGAAAAGAAACCAGCCAAGAAGGCAGCGCCCAAGGCGGAGCCGAAAGCCGAGAAGCCCAAGGCGGAAAAGAAAGCTGCGCCCAAGAAGGCGGATGCGGCTGGTGATGACCTCAAGCAGCTGTCAGGCGTTGGCCCTGCGCTGGAGAAGAAATTGCACGAGGCTGGCGTGACCACCTTTGCACAGGTCGCCGCGTGGACAGCCGACGATGTGGCTGCTATGGACGAGAAACTGTCGTTCAAAGGCCGGATCGAGCGTGAAGGCTGGATCGAACAAGCCAAGAAATTGGCCAAAGGCTAAGGAGAGACCAAATGGCACATAAAAAAGCAGGCGGTTCATCCCGGAACGGGCGCGACTCAGCGGGTCGTCGCCTTGGTGTGAAGAAGTTCGGCGGTCAAGCCGTGATCGCGGGCAACATCATCGTGCGCCAGCGCGGCAACAAGTTCTGGCCAGGCGAAGGCGTGGGGCAGGGCAAGGACCACACGCTCTTTGCCCTCACCGAAGGCGCCGTGAAGTTCCACAAAGGTCTCAAAGGCCGCACATTCATTTCGGTCCTCCCGGTGGCGGAGGCCGCGGAGTAAGCCGACCGAAAGGGTTTTGTGAGAAACATCAGGGGGATCGGCAAACGCCGGTCCCCTTTTTGATTTCGGAGCGTCATCATGGAAAACGTCATATCCACAGATCGTTTGACCCTGCGCCCACCCGTGGACGCGGATGGGCCTGCGGTCATGGAGGCACTGAATGATTTCGATGTGGCCAAATGGCTGGCCAATGCGCCCTATCCGTTCCAGAAGAGCGATCTTTGTCTTAGTTTTCCTGATGGCTCGACGCTCTGGCCGCACATGGCCGCGATTGATTGCCAGGGCGAGATGATCGGCATGGTCAGCATGGAGCCCGACCTGGGCTTCTGGTTGCGCCGAACAGCCTGGGGGCAGGGCTTTGCGACAGAGGCCGCTGGCGCCATGTGCAAAGCGGCTTTCGGCAGGGGGGCAGACGCCATCGCGTCGGGGTTCTTCGACGGCAACGCGGGTTCCGAGGGCGTTCTGACCAAACTTGGCTTTCAATATCTGGGTGAGCGCCAGCAATGGTGCGAGCCGCGACAGGAACATATGCGCCATCACGACATGTGGTTGGACCGCAGCGATTGGGACGCAGCAAGCGTCTGAAAAGACACGCGCAAATGGGAGGAGGACCCCATGAAAATCGAAAACATCACCGGGCAACCCGTCATTGAGACGGACCGCTTTACCCTGCGCCCGGTTCAGGCCTCGGATGCAGGTCTTATCACGCTCTATGCGGGTGATGAGCGCGTTGCGCGCATGACGACCTCAATCCCTCATCCCATGCCGCCCGGCGCCGCAGAAGCCTTTATTGAACGCACGCAGGCCACGGATCGGTCCGAGGATGTGTGGGTCATCGATTGCAGCCCCTCGGGCGGGGCGCAGATGGTGGGTCTGATCGGGATGGAGCGGATCGACACGGATAAATCCGAGATCGGCTACTGGATCGCGCCCGCGTTCTGGAACACCGGCATCGCGTCAGAGGCGGTGTCATCCATCATTGCCGCCAATCCGCAAAAAAGCGCGGTGATCTTTGCCTCGGTTTTTCAGGACAACCCGGCTTCGGCCCGCGTGCTGACCAATTGCGGTTTCGCCTATCTGGGCGACGCCGAAAGCCATTCGGTCGCGCGCGGTGCCAATGTTCGGACCTGGACCTATTCCTTACGGCTCAAGGAATGACAGTCGGCGCGATCACCTATCGTGATATCGCCCCGCGCGATTTCAAGGCCCTGCACGGTCTGGTGAGTATATGGGAGGTGACGCGCAACCTCGGAACCTGGCCATGGCCTGCGGATGAGACCGTCACCCGCAGCCGATGCGTGGCGTTTGAGGGTGCGGGTTTCTGCTGGGGCATCTGCAAGGATAACACTCTTATCGGCACTGTCGGCGTGAAGGACGGCGGGTTGGGTTACATGCTGCATCCTGATCATCAGAGACAAGGCATCATTGCACAAGCCGTGAAGGACGCGCTGGCGACGGCTTTCGGGTTGGCGGACCTGGATACTGTGCGTGCTCACATCTGGGCCGACAATGCCCCGTCTCGCCATATCCTCGAAAAGTCGGGGTTCGAGTTTGAGGGAACAGAGACAGTTCACGCGCTTGCCCGCAATGGGCCCACGCCGCGAGAGACCTATGGGCTGACACGTGCCCGCTGGTCTGCCTTGATGCACGCCTGCGAATAAAGTAACGCCTGCGCAACAGGTCTCAGAAAGGCCAAGACCCATGAAATTCCTCGATCTCGCCAAGGTCTATATTCGGTCCGGTTCGGGCGGCGGGGGCTGTATCAGCTTCCGGCGGGAGAAGTACATCGAATACGGTGGCCCCGATGGCGGGGATGGGGGTAAGGGCGGTTCGGTCTGGGCCGAGGCGGTCGAAGGACTGAACACCCTGATCGATTTTCGCTACCAACAGCATTTCTTTGCCAAGAATGGCCAGCCCGGCATGGGGCGGCAGCGCACAGGCAAGGATGGTGATGACATTGTTCTCAAGGTGCCCGTGGGCACTGAAATCCTCGACGAGGATCAGGAGACCGTGATCGCTGACCTCACGGAAGTGGGCGAACGCATCCAGCTTGCGCGTGGCGGCAATGGCGGCTTTGGCAATCTGCATTTCAAGACCTCCACCAATCAGGCACCGCGGCGGTCGAACCCGGGCCAACCGGGCATTGACCGCACCATCTGGTTGCGGCTGAAACTGATTGCCGATGTCGGGCTTCTGGGCCTGCCAAATGCGGGCAAATCCACCTTTCTGGCGGCGACATCCAATGCCCGCCCCAAGATCGCGGATTATCCTTTTACAACATTGCACCCCAATTTGGGCGTCGTGGGCGTGGATGACACCGAATTCGTCGTGGCCGACATTCCAGGCCTGATTGATGGTGCGTCCGAGGGCAAGGGCCTTGGTGATCTTTTCCTCGGCCATGTGGAGCGGTGCTCGGTACTTCTTCATCTGGTCGATGGCACATCCGGCACGCTGGACGATGATTACCGCACCATCATTCGGGAGCTCGAAGCCTATGGCGGTGCGCTGGCTGACAAGCCGCGCGTGACCGTGCTCAACAAGATCGATGCGCTGGATGACGAAGAACGCGCCTTTCTGCGCGAAGAGCTGGAATCCGTGGTCGGCGCACCTGTTTTGACGATGTCCGGCGTGTCGCGCGAAGGCGTAACAGATGTGCTGCGGGCCGTGCGCGACGTGATGCGCGATGAACGGGATCGCGAAAACGCCCAAACCTTGCAGGCAGACCCATGGCGACCCTGACGGAGGCCCGCCGTATCGTGGTCAAGATCGGCTCGGCGCTGTTGGTGGACAAAGACAGCGGCGCGTTGCGTGCTGACTGGCTCACGGCGTTGGCCAATGATGTGGCGCGCTTGCGCGGGCGGGGGGCGGATGTGATCCTTGTGTCGTCAGGATCCATCGCCTTGGGGCGTGCGGCACTTGGTCTGCCGCATTCGGATCTGACATTGGAGCAATCGCAGGCCGCGGCCGCCGTGGGGCAGATCCAGCTGGCCCATGCCTATGACGGCGCGCTGGCCGAACACGGGTTGCGCGCCGCGCAAGTGCTGGTGACTCTGGAAGACAGCGCTGATCGCCGCCGCTACCTCAATTCCCGTGCTACGCTGGACCAGTTGTTGACACTTGGCACGGTGCCCATCGTGAACGAAAACGACACCGTCGCCACCGATGAAATCCGATATGGTGACAATGACCGCCTCGCCGCCCAGGTTGCCGTGACAGCGGGGGCCGATCTGTTGGTTCTGCTTAGTGATGTGGACGGCCTCTATTCAGCCAACCCGGCGGAGGACGCGGGCGCCCAACGCCTCGACCGAGTCGAAGATATCACGCCTGAGATCGAAGCGATGGCGGGTGATGCAGGCTCGGGCTTGTCCAAAGGCGGCATGAAAACCAAGATCATGGCTGCCAAAACCGCAACGGCGGCAGGCTGTGACATGGTGATCACTGAAGGTTCGGTTCTCAACCCTTTGGAAAAGCTGGAGAATGGTGCATCGGCCACATGGTTTGCGGCCCAGGGCGATCCGCGTCAAAAGCGCAAGCAATGGATCGCTTCGATGAAACCCAAGGGCCGCGTACATGTCGATGCGGGCGCTGAAAAGGCGCTGACTGGAGGCGGTTCCCTGCTGCCTGCGGGTGTCAGCGGCGTGGAGGGCGGCTTCATGCGCGGTGATATGGTCGAAGTGGTTTCCGACGCCGGGCACGTTCTGGGCCACGGTCTCGCGCGGTATGATGCCACGGATGCGACCCTGATAAAGGGGTTAAAAACCAAGGAAATTGAAGGGGTTCTGGGATACCCTTCACGTGGTCCGCTCATTCACCGCGACGATCTGGTGTTCCAATATGGATTTGATAGGCTGACACAATGAAAGACCTCAACGACATTCCCGCCGTGATGGCCGAGATCGGCGCCCGTGCGAAGGCCGCCGCAACGCTGCTGGCCACTGTCAGCGCGGAGCAAAAGACAAACGCTCTCAACGCTGCTGCCGATGCGATCGTCGCCGCAGAGGCGGATATCATCACGGCCAACGGGCGCGATATGGAATTTGGCCGCGAAAAAGGCCTGTCCGCAGCGATGCTGGACCGGCTTTTGCTGACCTCGGAACGGGTTGCATCCATGGCGGACGGCCTGCGCGCCGTGGCCGCCCAGACGGATCCTGTCGGGGAAGTGACCGCCGAGTGGACCCAGCCTTCGGGCCTGCATATTCGCCGCGTGCGCACACCTTTGGGGGTCGTGGGTGTGATTTACGAAAGCCGACCCAATGTGACCGCCGATGCCGGCGCCCTGTGTCTCAAGTCAGGCAATGCGGTCATCCTGCGCGGGGGGTCCGAGAGCTTTCATTCCTCTCAGGCAATCCATGCCTGCCTCGTGGCCGGTCTGGCCGCTTCTGGCTTGCCGGAAGATGCGATTCAACTGATCCCCACCCGTGACCGCGCGGCGGTGCGCGCACTTTTGACCATGACCGAGTATGTCGATGTGATCGTCCCACGCGGCGGCAAGGGCCTTGTGGGACTTGTGCAGCGAGAGGCGCGCGTGCCGGTCTTTGCCCATCTCGAAGGTATCGTGCATATCTATGTCGACACATCCGCCGACCTTGAAAAAACGCGCCGGGTAGTGCTGAACGCCAAAACCCGCCGTACGGGGATTTGTGGGGCCGCGGAATGCCTTATCTTTCACGCGGATATTGTTGATACCATTGGTAAAACCGTGATTGAAGATCTGATCAAGGCAGGCGTTGAAGTGCGTGCTGATGACAGGTTGCAGCAGATCTCCGGCACTGTTCCTGCCGCGTCCGAGGATTGGGGTCGGGAATTTCTCGACAGCGTCATCGCCGCCCGCGTTGTCCCGGATATGGATGCGGCCATCGCCTATATTCGCGCGCATCATTCCCAACACACCGATTGCATCATGGCCGAGGATGATGCGACTGCCGATGCGTTCTTTGCCCAGCTCGACAGTGCGATCCTTATGCGCAACGCCTCCACCCAGTTTGCAGATGGAGGCGAGTTCGGCATGGGTGCGGAAATCGGCATCGCGACAGGCAAAATGCATGCCCGTGGACCGGTCGGCGCGGCGCAGTTGACCAGTTTCAAGTATCTGGTCGTAGGGGATGGGACGGTCCGGGGCTAGAGTCGCGCTCTAAAACCGCATCGTCAGAACATCCCCTTCGGTGGAAATGTAGAGCGCGCGTCCAAGTTTGCGCAAAATCTCGGGCAGGATTGCGAATTGCACGGCCGCGGGCGCGATAGAAATCCCGGTTTCCGGAATGATGTTGGCTGTCTGGTTCAACATGTCCCATGGCGCGGTGTTCAGCAACAACTTCGGCCCCTTGGCATCTATGACAAGCCCGTTTCCCTGCGCGATCACGTCAATCCGGCCGCCTGCGCCAAGCGCGGCCTCGGCACACATGATGGCCAGCAAGGCGGCCTTGGCCTCTGCGCGGGACACATCTTGCTCCACGTGCCAATGCACGCTGATCCGGTCGCTCAGGAAGACCCCGCCAAGGATGGCTGCGATCTCATCACTGCGCACGCTGTGGCCCGCGTCCATCGGTCCGGTATCGCCAAAGGCGAGCCTGTAATATTTGATCCGCGCCGCTGCGCTCTGCGCGCTCTGGTTTACCAGATCGGCCTCAGGTCCCTGGGGCAAACCGGCAAGTTCCATCAGTTCAAGACCATTGGTCACCGCCCCAATCGGGCTGATCAGGTCGTGGCAAATTCGCGAGCCGATCAGGCCGGCCAGTGTGTCATCGAGGGTGTTCATGTCCGTCATCTCCCCGCTCGGATTGTATTCAAATGGACCCGCTGAGCGTCTCGCGAGGGTCCAATCGTGCATTGCCTCGCCAGAAACAAAACCACGGAAGGAGTTACTGAAGGATTAACACACGCTAAAGTTGTTTACCACCGTTAAAGAGAGAGTGCCGTTGAATTGCGCCGCGTGCGCGCATAGAAGGCTGCGATGGCAAACAAAGCGGCAACAACATTGACCAAATCGGGCGCAGTCAATCCCATGCAGGATGGCCGGTTTGCTGTGAGATTGGCGGCAAATGAGGCTGATCTGCGCGCGGCGCAAAAACTGCGCTATGATGTCTTCGTGCGAGAACTCGGCGGTGATGGCCCGCTGGTTGACCACGACGCAGGGCTGGAGCAGGACCGCTTTGATCCTCATTTCGACCACTTGCTGCTGATTGACCGCGATGCGGGCGATAGCGTTGTCGGGGCCTACCGCCTTTTGCTTGGCGAAAAACGCGCTGAGGTCGGGCAATTCTACACCGATGACGAATATGATCTGGACGTGCTCTACCAATCCGGCCGCAAATTGTTGGAACTGGGCCGATCTTGTCTTGCACCAGAGTATCGCGGCGGCGAGGGCATGTATCACCTTTTCAACGGGCTCGCGCGCTACGTCATTGAAAATGAAGTGGAGATCCTGTTTGGCGTGGCCTCGTTCCATGGCACGGATCCAAAGGCCTTGGCCGAACCTTTATCATTGCTTCACCACCGCCATCTGGCACCTGAACCGCTGCGCGTGCGCGCGAGGGACGCCCATTATCAGTCCATGAACCTGCTGCCGGAAGAAACGATCGACCGTCGCAAGGCCATGTTACAGGTGCCCGCGCTTCTGAAGGCATATCTCAGGCTTGGCGGCTTCGTAGGCGATGGCGCTTTTGTGGATCATGCGTTCAACACCACGGATATCTGCCTCGTCATGGATACCAAGCGCATGAGCGAAGCGCAAAAATCCATTTACACGAAAGGTGTTACAGTGTGAATTTCACCTGGTCGCCGCAAGAGCTTCCGCCTGAAGTGAAGATCACGCCCCTGGGTTGGGTATTAATTGTGATACGCGGTGTCCCGGTGGTTCTTGTACTCCTCACGGGCGTTTTTCTAATGGGGGTCATGCGCCTCGCAGAACGCCCTCTTTTCGGCAGTGCGCGGCCTTGGACACCGGTTATCACTGTTGCTGTGTGTCGGATCTGTCTGGCGATCCTGGGTATCAGGCATGTAGTCGAGGGCCACGTCATGGGCCATCCCGGGGCCCTCGTGGCCAACCATTCATCATGGCTCGACATTTTTGCGCTGAATGCGGCGACCCGGCTCTATTTCGTGTCGAAAGCCGAGGTGGCGGGATGGCCCGGCATCGGTCTGCTGGCCAAGATCACCGGCACCGTCTTCATTGCTCGCGATCGCGGTCAGGCCCGTGCACAACAGGATGTTTTCGAAGATCGGCTTTTGGCCGGACACCGGTTGCTCTTTTTTCCGGAAGGGACATCAACGGATAACTTCCGTGTTCTTCCTTTTAAATCAACGCTTTTTGCGGCGTTCTTCACGGAAAAACTGCGCAACACTCTCTACATCCAGCCCATCAGTGTGGTTTACACTGCGCCCGAAGGTCAGGATCCGCGTTTTTATGGTTGGTGGGGCGATATGGATTTTGGACCCCACGCGCTGATCATGTTGGCGCAGCCGCGGGGTGGCTCCGTTAAGGTGATCTGCCATCCGCCAGTGCCGGTGCGGGATATGGAGGATCGAAAGGCAATGGCGGTGACAATGGAGAAGGCCGTACGTCAGGGCATGCCGGACGCGCGGCAGGTGTCACACTAGTCCATGGCGGCCTTCAATGCGGTCAACGCCTCGGAGGGGTTATCCGCGCCCCAGATTTCCATTCCAATTCCGAAAAAATCAGTTACACCAGAGAGTTGTGCGACGTAGTTCACGTCTAACGCGCCTTCTGCGACAACTGGCACTTCGATCATTTCGCTCCACCATGCAAAGAGATCAACTTCGGCCTGACTGCCATCGCCCAGCGCGCTGGCCCCCGCAGGGCCGAAACTGACGTAATCCGCGCCGGCCTCGCCTGCTGAGATCCCGTCATGACGGCTGGTGGCGCAGAAACTTCCGACAATCGCATCCGGCCCCAAGGTCTTGCGCGCGGCGCGCACCTGCCGCGCCCCGTCAAGCAAATGTACGCCATCCAACCCCAACCGGTCTGCCAGCACGAAATGCGTTTCAATCACCACCGCCACGTCATGGGCATGGGTCACCTCGCGGCAGGCATCCGCCGCACGGGAGAGTTCCGCCTCGTCATGGGTCGACAGTGCCAGCCGGACGCACGCAACATCATGGGCCTGCAGAACGCCGTCCAACTGTGTGGGAAAACGGCTGAGTTCAATCTCCGGAGGGGTGATCAGGTAAATCTGTGGTGTATCAGCGTCTTCCATGACCGCCCCTTCTGTCATCCTGCCCCTATAGCGGCCATCCGTGCCCGCTGTCCATCCGGTCTTTTCTTGGGGACAAATCCCGCCTAAAGCAACGCAGGAAGGAGCGCGCCCCATGCCAACCACGTCCCAACAACCGGTTTTCGTTCTTGTTCGCCCGCAGATGGGCGAAAACATCGGGGCGGCGGCGCGGGCCATGTGGAATTTTGGCCTCGAGGCCATGCGCGTGGTGGACCCGCGCGATGGTTGGCCCAATTCGAGGGCCGTTGCGATGGCCAGTGGGGCAGGGCGACTGTTGGATGAAGCGCAACTGACCAAGACGACGGCCGATGCGCTGTCTGACTGCGAAATGGTGTTCGCGACGACAGCACGACCACGGGGGTTGACCAAACCCGTCGTCACGCCGGAACGAGCGATGCAAATCGCCTCCGAAAAAATTGCCGAAGGTCAGCGCGTGGGCGTGTTGTTCGGCCCCGAACGGGCAGGGCTCGAAAATGACGATATCGCCCGCGCCAATGCAATCATCAATGTGCCCGTGAACCCGGAGTTCCCATCGCTGAACCTCGCCCAATGCGTGTTGCTGACCGCCTATGAATGGCGGCGCGCGACGGAAGAGGTGGCAGCCGAGCGCATGGAAATGGCGCAGGCCGATTGGGCCAGCCATGCCGATATCGACAGTTTATCAACGCATTATGAGGAAATGCTTACCCAAGCAGGGTTCTTTTTCCCCGAAGCCAAGGCCGCCAATATGAAAACCAATTTGCGCAATATGTGGAGCCGCATGCCGCTCACCCGTGCCGATGTGCAGATGCTTCACGGTGTCCTGCGGCAAATGGTGCGTTGGAAGGACAAATAGCGTCAATGAGGTCTCTTGAAGAGACCCTCCGCACGGCCTACTCTCCGCTCAACAGGACAGTCAGGATCGCTTCTGAACCATGAGCCCCAAACGCAGTATTTTTGAAGAGGTCTCATCCGAGGCCACAGATCGTACACAACCCACCAAAGGTGTCATTGATCAAGGCCGCTCGGACTCGCGCGGCCTGGTGCGCGCGTGGTTGATCACGCTCTTTTCGCTGGTGGTGTTGATGATCGTGGTGGGCGGGCTGACGCGCCTCACCGATAGCGGCCTGTCCATAACGGAGTGGAATGTCGTCACTGGGGCGATCCCCCCGCTTAACGCCGCAGATTGGCAGTCCGAGTTCGAAAAATACCGCGCCATCCCCGAATATCAGTTGCAAAACAAGGGGATGAGCCTTGAGGAGTTCAAGGTCATCTATTGGTGGGAATGGGGTCATCGGCAGCTGGGACGGGTGATCGGCTTCGTCTGGGCGATCGGGTTCCTTGGTCTGCTGGCAACACGCAAGATGCCCCCCGGCTGGACCGGACGGCTGTTCCTCATTGGTGCGCTCGGCGGGCTACAAGGGGCGATCGGCTGGTGGATGGTGTCCTCTGGCCTCACCGGCACGATGCTGGATGTGGCCAGCTATCGTCTGGCGGTGCATCTGGGACTGGCCTTCGTGATCCTTGGCCTCATCACGTGGTACATTCTCAAACTCTCTCGCACGGAACGCGACCTGATGCAGGCTCGCCGAGACGGCGAACGCCGCATGTTTGCGATGTCCGGCGGTGTAATGCATTTCACCGCCGTTCAAATTCTGCTGGGCGCGCTTGTCGCGGGCATCGACGCAGGTCGGTCCTTCACCGATTGGCCGCTGATGGGTGGATCATTTGTTCCGATTGAGTTCTGGATGTCGGATCTTGGGATCCGCAACTTTTTCGAGAACGCAGGCTTCGTTCAATTCCTGCACCGCATCTGGGGTTACATCCTTCTGGCCTACGCCATCTTTGTCTGGGTCCGAAGCCGCCGCAGTGCCCACGCCGCCACCCGCCGGGCTTTCAGCGTGATGATGCTCGCTTTGTTCGCGCAGATTGTGCTGGGCATCGTGACGGTCCTTTATGCGGCGCCGTGGAACATCGCGATTTTCCATCAGCTGCTGGCCGTGATCGTCTGGGTTCTGATCCTGCGCGCCCGGTTCCAGAGCCAGTATCCTGTTCCCCAATCCGTCCGAGGGTAACCCATGACAGCTTATGACGCCTTGATGTCCCATGATCGCCAAACACGGGCACTTGGGCAGATTTCCGGGCGTTTGAGCTGGGATCAGGAAACCATGATGCCCTCCGGTGCCGTCGATCAGCGCGCGGAAGAACAAGGCGCAATGGAAGCGGTGCTGCATGCCCGCCGCACGGATCCTCAGGTGAGTGAATGGCTGGACGCGGCGGAGCCGGAAACGGACGTAGCGGCCGCCAATATCCGCGAAATTCGCCGCGGGTTTGAACGCGCTTCTAAAGTGCCTGCTGATCTGGCCACGGCGCTGGCCCGTCTCACCAGCAAATCCCAGGGCATATGGGCCGAAGCGCGCCGCGCGGATGATGTGGCGGCTTTTCTGCCGGTGCTGGAGGAGGTCGTCGCCCTCAAACGCGAAGAGGCGCAGGCCATCGCAGGCAATTCCGTCAGCGCGTATGACGCGCTGATCGAAGACTATGAGCCCGGGATCACCGGGGCTGAGCTGCAGACCATCTTCGACGGGATGCGTCCGGGGTTGGTGGCCTTGCGCGAACGCGCCTTGGACGGGCAGGCGGGACCGGAAGTAACAGGCAGTTTCGCAAGTGATGTTCAGATGGCACTCGCAAATGAGGTGGCCGAACGCTTTGGCTATGACAAAACGCGCGGGCGTCTCGATCTGGCGGTGCATCCTTTCTCCTCGGGCTCCGGCGACGATGTGCGCATTACGACCCGCATCGCCGAAGATGACCCGTTCAATTGCATCTACTCCACGATCCATGAAACGGGCCATGCCTGCTATGAGCAGGGCATTGATCCCGCCTACCGCCTGACGCCCCTCGGACATGGCGTGTCTATGGGCGTGCATGAAAGCCAGTCGCGCATTTATGAAAACCAGTTGGGTCGGGGCAGGGCGTTCTGTGGCTGGCTTTACAAGGCTATAACAGACCGATTTGGCGATATTGGCGTCGCGGATGCAGATGCCTTCTACTTGGCGGTCAACCGAGTGCATCGCGGCTACATCCGGACGGAAGCCGATGAGGTGCAGTACAACCTTCACATCATGCTGCGTTTTGAACTCGAACGCGCGCTGGTGATGGGGGATCTGACAGTGAAGGATCTGGAAGCCGCGTGGAATGACCGGTTCGAGGCCGATTTCGGTTACGCGGTGGACAAGCCTTCAAACGGGCTTTTGCAGGATGTCCATTGGTCGGTCGGCCTGTTTGGGTACTTCCCGACCTACAGTCTGGGCAATGTCTACGCGGGGTGCCTCTTCAAGGCGTTGACTGCGCAGGTGACCGGGCTGGAGAACGCATTGGCGACAGGAGACCCAAGCCCGGCCACAAGATGGCTGCAGGCCAATTTGCAGACCCATGGCGGCCTACGCCTGCCAAAGGACACCATCGCGCATGCCTGTGGCGAAGAGCCAAGCTCCGCCCCTCTCATGGCTTATCTGGAAGAAAAATTCACCGCACTCTACCCCGGCTGAGCGCCCGTATCCTTACCCGGCGTGCCATGCTACCCTGTCTGGGAACCCATGACATAGGGAGGTTTCCATGGCCATCAGAACCACCAACGGGCGCGGCAAGCGCTATGACAGTGTCCTCGACACCGTGGGCGACACACCCACAATCCGCATCAACCGCATCGCGCCAAAGAACGTCACCGTCTATGTGAAGTTCGAGGCGTTCAACCCGGCGGGATCTGTGAAAGACCGCCTTGCGCTCAACATCATTGAGGCGGCGGAACGGGATGGCACGCTCCAGCCCGGCCAGACGGTGGTGGAGGCCACCTCCGGCAACACTGGCATCGGCCTTGCGATGGTGTGTGCCGCAAAGGGCTACCCGCTGGTGGTGACCATGGCCGAAAGTTTCTCCATCGAACGCCGCCGGCTGATGCGGTTCCTCGGCGCGAAAGTGGTGCTGACACCCAAGGGCCTCAAAGGGTTCGGGATGTATAGCAAGGCCAAGGAACTGGCTGAACAAAACGGTTGGTTCCTCGCCAGCCAGTTCGAAACATCCGCCAATGCTGACATGCATGAAAGCACGACCGCGCGCGAAATTCTGGCGGATTTCGATGGGGAACGGCTGGATTACTGGGTCACGGGCTACGGTACGGGCGGCACCGTCTCCGGTGTTTCCCGCGTGTTGCGGCGTGATCGGCCCGACACCAAGATCATCCTGACGGAGCCCGACAACGCCGCGATCCTCGCCTCGGGCTATGTGAACACCCGGAATGAGGCCAATCAGCCCACTGAAGGCCACCCTCATTTCAACCCGCATCCGATCCAGGGCTGGACGCCGGATTTCATTCCCTATGTCTTGCAGGAGGCCATCGACAATGGAGGCTATGATGAGCTTTTGCCCGTCGCTGGCGCGGATGGCATCGCATGGTCCCGCAGGCTGGCGGCGGAAGAGGGGATCTTCACCGGCATTTCAGGCGGGTCCACCTTTGCCATCGCGATGAACCTGGCCAAGGACGCGCCCGATGGATCGGTGATGCTCGTCATGTTGCCCGACACCGGAGAGCGTTATCTTTCCACGCCACTTTTCGAGGGCATTCCCGAGGACATGTCAGACGAAGAAATGGCCATCTCCCTTTCGACCCCGTACGGCCAGATGGCCGCTGAGTGATCGCGCCGCGCCCGATATGGAGCGATGTGTAAGAATAAAAAACCCCGGCATTTATGCAAATGCCGGGGCCGCAGAGGTCGCGCTCAGGAAGGTTACGCGACCATCTTCTCTACAACTTCGCCAAATGAGGACGGCGTGGGCACAATGGTGACACCCGCCTGTTGCAGGATATCGACCTTTTCTTGCGCCGATTCCCCGAAGGCCGACACGATCGCGCCTGCATGGCCCATCCGGCGGCCTTTCGGCGCCGACAACCCGGCGATATAGGCCGCCACAGGTTTCGTCATGTGATCGCGGATGTATTCCGCGGCCTCAGCTTCCTGCGGGCCACCGATTTCACCCACCAGAACCACGGCATCCGTGTCCGGATCGGCCTCAAACAGCTCCAGAATGTCCTTGAAGCTGGACCCGTTGATCGGGTCGCCGCCAATCCCGATGGAGGAGGACACGCCAATCCCGCGCTCTGACATCTGCGATGCCGCTTCATAGCCCAGCGTGCCTGACCGGCCCACAATGCCCACGCGGCCAGGCTTGTAGATATGGGGCGGCATGAGGCCTGCAAAGCCCTGACCGGGCGTGATGACACCGGCGCAGTTGGGCCCAATCAGCCGCATCCGCTTTTCTTCCTTGTAGCGGCGCATGTAGCGTTTCACGCGGATCATGTCTTGCGTGGGCAGGCCATCCGCGATGCAGACGCAAGTTTTGATGCCCGCATCCGCCGCTTCCATTATGGAATCGGCCGCGAATGGCGGGGGCACGAAGCTGATCACCATGTCAGCGCCCGTTTCGGCCACAGCGCCTTTCACCGTATTGAAAACCGGCAGGCCCAGATGGGTCATGCCCCCTTTGCCCGGCGTCACGCCGCCCACGACGTTCGTGCCGTGGTTCATCATGTCCTGGGCGTGGAACGACCCGATGCGCCCTGTGAACCCGGTGACCAGAACCTTCGTCTCGGATGTGATGATAATCGCCATTACACGGCCTCCTTCAGATCGGCTGTCTTCCACTGGCCCACGACCTTGTTTGCGGCCTCCGCCAGCGTGTTTGCGGTCATGATGTTGAGCCCGCTTTCGGCCAGAAGTTTTTGCCCCTCCTCCACATTGGTGCCCGACAGGCGCACCACCAGGGGCATCTGGATGTCCAGTTCCTTGACCGCGCGGATCACTCCTTCGGCGATCCAGTCGCAACGGTTAATCCCCGCGAAGATGTTCACGAGGATCGCCTCAACATTCTTGTCATTGAGCACGGCCTTGAAGGACATCAGAACGCGTTCCGGGCTTGCTCCGCCGCCGACATCAAGGAAGTTCGCAGGCTCACCACCCGCCATCTTGATCATGTCGAGCGTCGCCATCGCCAGACCGGCACCATTCACGATGCAGCCGATCTTGCCATCCAGCCCGATATAATTGAGGCCGCGATCCCCCGCATAGGTTTCGCGCGGGTCTTCCTGGCTCTTGTCGCGCAATTCAGAGATGCTCGGGTGCCGGAAGAGGGCGTTTTCATCAAAGCTCAGCTTGGCGTCCAGTGCCACGATGTCGTTGCTGGCTGTCACCACCAGCGGATTGATCTCCACCATGGCCGCATCCTTTTCGCTCATGAGTTTGTAGCAACCCATGATCGTTTTGGCGGCTTGTGTGATGAGCGGTGCATCAAGGCCCAGCTGGAACGCAATCTCGCGCGCCTGGAAGGCTTGCATGCCCACCGCCGGGTCGACGACAGAACGAATGATGGAATCAGGCTCGTTTTCAGAGATTTCTTCAATCTCCATCCCGCCTTGCGCCGACGCCACGACGACCACGCGTTCCAGCGTGCGGTCCATGACGAAAGCGAGGTACAGTTCCTGCGAGATGTTTGTCGCCTCTTCGATGTAGAGACGGTTCACCAGTTTGCCCTGCGGTCCTGTCTGATGCGTGATCAGCCGGCGGCCCAGCATCCACGCCGCGGCATCTTGCACCTCCTCTTCAGTGGAACAGATCCGCACACCTCCCGCCTTGCCGCGCGCGCCGGAATGGATCTGCGCCTTCACGACCCATTTTTCCCCCGACAGTTCCGAGCAGCGATAGACCGCTTGTTCGGGACTGTACGCAATGCCGCCTCGCGGGACCGCCACGCCGAATTGCCTCAGCAGGTCCTTGGCCTGATATTCGTGGATATCCATGATGTTATCCTCCTCTCTTAACCCTTGGCCGCGATGGCATCGGCCACCACAATGACGTTGTTGGCCATCCGTTCACTGGCCGCATCGATCATCTTCCCGTCCAGCGCCGCGGCCCCTTTGCCAGCGGCCTCCGCCTTGCGCAGTTCTTCGATGATCCGCCGCGCGCGATCCACCTCCGCTGCGGGCGGGGAGAACACGTTGTTGGCCAGTTCAATCTGCGTGGGGTGAATGGCCCACTTGCCTTCAATGCCCAGCGTCGCAGCGCGCTTGGCCGAGGCTACATACGCGTCCGGATCCGAAAAATCGCCGAACGGTCCGTCGATGGCCCGCAAACCATAAGCCCGGCAGGCAACTGTCATGCGCGACAGGGCAAAGTGCCACTGATCACCAGGGTAGTCTGGGTTCAACCCGCCAATCACCACGGTCCTTGCACGCGTAGATGCGGCATAATCCGCAACACCGAAGTGCATCGCCTCCAGACGCCCCGGAGCGGCGGCAATTGCCTCCACATTGGCCACGCCAAGAGATGTTTCAATCAACGCTTCAAGGCCGATCTGGTGTTCAAAGCCCATGGCCTCTTCGATCTGGCTGACCATTGTTTCCACAGTGTAGAGGTCTGCCGGTACGCCGACTTTGGGAACAAGGATCGTATCCAAGTGCTGCCCGGCTTGTTCCACGATCTCGACCACATCGCGATACATATAGTGCGTGTCGAGCCCGTTGATCCGGATCGACATAGTCTTGCCCTTGGCCTTCCAGTCGATGTCATTGAGGGCCTGAATGATGTTGGACCGCGCCTGCACCTTGTCGGGCGGGGCCACGGCATCTTCAAGGTCAAGAAAGATGTAATCCACATCCGTATCAACGGCCTTGTCGATCATCGACGGGTTCGAACCCGGCACGGCGAGTTCGGAGCGCTGAAGGCGTTGTTTTTTAAGCGGGTGGAGGGTGTAGCTCATGTATTTCAGACTTTCTTGGAACGGTGCATATCTTGGCTGCGTTACCACGATCATCGCAAGGAAAGCAGTCTGGCGACACTTTCGCCTGGGTAAGAAGGCGTGCCCGGGATAGGGGGCGGGGCTGGAACGGGTAGGGGGGTCCTACCCGCAGCCAGCATGACGGAATGCCTTTGGACACCGAGTAGGTGACGGATGTCTCTCAAGGAAAACAATAGTTTACGATCGGAAACATGCGCATTTATGGTCCGAATCATCTGCGCTGTTTGTGTGCAGATGCGTGGTTTGGGAAAGGTGGAGTGCCACCGGTCCGAGGGCGACAACAGCCTTGCCAAACCCGGCGAATTCCGAAACGGTGCCCGCGCAGATCGAAAGCAAGAAAAAGACCTTATGGCCGCTGACGCATCACACGGAAAGACTTGGGAAAAATCGTCATGACGGACGCAATCGATCACTTCGCGGACGGCGAAAACATGGTGTTTGTTTGCGGTGTCCCCAGGTCTGGGACAACCTTGCTTCAGCGTATTTTCGGCGGTCATTCCAGGGTTTATGCGGGCCCGGAGTTCGACTTCGTGCCGCAGATCATTCAAGGCGTTCGACGGCAGATGCAGGCCTCCATCGAAAGTGGCCGTATTGCGCCGCTCGTCGACAACCTGGGGCTGGATCGTGCTTTTGGCGCTTTTTTTGCCTCGATTTTCTACGACAAAATCAAGGATGGGCCGGAAACGGTCTTCTGTGAGAAGACACCGGCCACCGCTCTGGTGCTTGAGGAATTGGTCGCGCTTTTCCCGAAAGCACGGATCGTGGTCATGATGCGCGATCCGGTCGATGTGGCCAACTCGATGAAACAGGTGAAGGCCCGTCAATTGGCCGAAGGTGTGCGACCTGTGCGTTTCGTCCGCTCCGTCGCGGGCAGCGTCGCGTCGTTCAATCAATACATGTCAATTGTGCTTCCCGCCGCACGCGCGCATGAGCAGATCTCGTTATCCTACTACACCGATCTTGTGACCGACCCGGATGCGGAAGTCCGCAGGCTCTGCACCCATATCGGTTTGCCGTTTGAGCCAGAGATGCTTGCGATCGATCGGCATGAACAAGTCTACCCAAAGACCGAGGACGAAACATGGTATTCCAATGAGGAATTGACCAAACCCATCACTGCGTCAGGTGTTGTGACAAAGGACCGCCTGTTGTCCGAAGACGAAATCGCGATGGTCAGGACCAAGGTCGACAGCTGGCCAGAACTGGACCGGTTTACGCTTTCGGACAGGCCGCTGAATATGAAGCAAAAGCTGAAATGGTGGGTCGAGAAAGCCAAGGTTCACGGGATTTTCCTGCCCCGACACTCTCGCTGATCTCAATGATTTGCATAAAGAATGAAACGCAGTCGATGGCCTGCGTTTCATTTTTTTGTTCTGGGCTTAGGTCACAAGGTCCCGGGGCGTGTCCCCGTTCAGAAATGCCTTGAGATTGTCGATGGCCCGATAGCCCATGCCGATCCGCGTTCCATCCGTCGCGCTGCCCAGATGGGGGGCCAGAACGATGTTGTCGTAGGTCTTGAAGCGCGGATCAAGCGCAGGTTCGCCGTGATACACGTCAAGACCTGCCGCAGAAAGCTGCCCGGAATCGAGCGCTGCAAAGAGAGCGTCTTCATCCACCACATCGCCCCGCGCCGAATTCACCAGGATCGCTCCTGGTTTCAACGCGTTGAACACGTCTGCATTGATCATTTTGAAGGTGTCATCCCCGCCCGGCATGTGCAGCGAAAGGAAGTCAGACTGCGCCGCAACTTCGGCGATCGACCCAAGCTGTTCGGCGTTGCCATTCTGGATCTTGATGTCATCGGGCACTTGCCACGCGTCCTGAAACACAACGCGCATGCCGAACCCGTTATGGGCACGGCGTGCCATCGCCTGACCAATCCTGCCAAATCCAATAATGCCCAGCGTCGCTCCAGTGACTTTCTTGCCGATCATGTGGGTGGGCCGCCAACCGGCCCATTCGCCGGCACGCGTCTCCCGTTCACCCTCACCAATACGGCGCGCGGCCGTGAGCATGAGCCCCATGGCCAGATCCGCCGTGCAATCGGTCAGCACTTCGGGTGTGTTGGTCACCGCGATACCGTTTTCACGGGCGGCGTCGATGTCGATGTGATTAAAGCCCACGCCGTAATTGGCCATGATCTTCACTTTGCCCTTGGCCGCCGGATAAAATTCCGGCGGGATCTTGTCGGACACGGTCGGCATGATCACGTCGCATGTCTCGGCGGCCGCCATGAACTCATCTTTGCTCATAGAGGTGTCGGGATGGCGTAAAGTGACGTCGCCCAAACCTTGGGCGACGAGATGGTCTTCTGCTTCTTTTGGCCAGGCGCGGGTGACCAAGATCTTCTTAGTGCTCATATGGATCAGGCTGCCTTTGCGCTTGCTTTCATGGTGGCAGGCGTCGTCGCGCGGTAGCACGCCTGCGCCGCCGCCACGCCGGAACCCGGCTCAATCTTCGCACCGGCATCGACCAGTGCCATTTCCGCCGCCGAGATCGCTCCGCAGAGCATCACGGGGTTCAGGGATCCCAGATGGCCGATCCGGAATGCCTTGCCCATCAGCTTGTTTAGGCCGGTGCCAAGGGATGTCTGGTACTTGTAGTAGGCCGTGGAGATCACGTCGCGCGCATCGACGCCTTCCGGCGCATAGATGGCCGAAACAGTGTCAGAGGCCCATTCCGGCCCGCGAGAGACCAATTCACAGCCGTCCCACGCGTCCACTGCGGCCCGCACCCCTTCGGCAAGGCGGTTGTGCCGCGCCCAGATGCTTTCCATGCCGGTTTCAAGGATCGTGTCCAGTGAACAGCGCAAACCGCGGAGCAGTTGCGTGGCTGGCGTGTAGGGGAAGTAGCCCGTGTCATTCAGTTTGATCATGTCTTCAAAGCTGAAATAGCAGCGCGCCATGCCCTTGTTTTCCAGCGCCTTGTTGGCCTCCAGCGCCTTCTCGGACACGCCGAGGAAGCCCAAGCCGGCAGGCAGCATGAAACCTTTCTGCGAGCCGGACACGGCAAGGTCGACGCCCCACTTTTCCATCTCAAATTCGATGGACGCGATAGAAGAGACGCCATCCACGAACAGCATCGCCGGGTGACCCAGATCGTCGAGCACGCGACGCACCCCCGCGATGTCGGATGTCACACCCGTCGCAGTCTCGTTCTGTGTGGCGAAGACCGCTTTGATCTCGTGGTTCTTGTCCGCTTCAAGGCGCTTGGCGTACTCGTCGAGGGGTACGCCTTTGCCCCATTCCACTTCAACGCAATCCACGTCGAGGCCCAGGCGCTCTGCCATGTCGACCCAGAGAAGAGAGAATTGTCCGAAGCGGGACATGAGAACCTTGTCGCCCGCTTGCAACGTGTTCTGGATGGCCGATTCCCACGCACCCGTGCCGGAGGAGGGGAAAATGAAGACTCGTCCGGTTTCCATGCGATAGGCCTTTTTCATGTCGGTCAGCAGGCCGGAGACCAGATCGCCGAAATCAGGGGCACGCATGTCCTCCATGGGCACGTTCATCGACTGACGAATGTTTTCGGGGACATTGGTGGGTCCCGGGATAAAAAGATGCTGATGGCCGTTCATGAGTGTCTCCTTCGTTTCCTGTTTGGAAGCGCTTGTCGCGTGGCACGCCCCCTTTTTCTACGCCCGAGGGGATATCTGCTGCGAACGAGTGGGAAATCAAGCAACCAACCGGGTGGCGAAAACCACCCGCCCGGGTAGCGATTCCCCTGCTTTTGCCAAAATCCTGTCTTGGCATGCGATTGCATACTATCTTTTTGTTTATTTTCAATTACTTCCGCGCCAACACCTAGCGCAATTAGCGCAAGATTTTGAAGGTGATTTTGGTATATAGTCCCGGAATGGAAGCGCTTAGAGCAACGGCAGAATTGGCAGTGTCGCCTATCGATGACCGACCCGAAGTGATCGTGGCCGACCGCCAATTGATCGTCTGTCAGGGCATTGGATCGTTGGTTTCTCAGATTGACGAGGTCCGGCTCGGCCAGTTCGCGACAGACATGACGGGGCTCGCCAAAACGCTATCCATGGTGGACGGGCAGGGGATATTAATCCTCGGCGTGCGCCTCAATGACGCCGATCTGACGGCGGCTCTCGATATGGTGCGCAAGGACTTCCCGCAGGTGATGGTCGTCGTCGTTGCCGAAGACACCGAAATGGCCTTCATCCGCACGGCCATTAAGTCCGGCGCCAATTCCATCTGCATGATGAGTCAGATCCTGACCAGCCTGCCCAAGATACTTGGCAAGCTGGTAGAGGGGCATTCGATCCTGCCAACCGATATCCTGCGCAAGCTGACATCAGAGAAAACCGACAGCTTGTCCAAGCGCGAACATGAGATTCTTGCTCTGCTGGTGGATGGCCTTACGAATTTCCAGATATCGGCCCGGCTGGGATTGTCCGAGAACACGGTGAAGTACTACCTCAAGGCGGTGTACCAGAAGCTGGACGTGAGCAGCCGAGGCGCTGCTATCGCGAAATACGTGGCGGGCAACTACTAAACCTCGGACTGGGACCCAAAATTTTGTAAAAAATTTTGCCGCCAACGTTGGCGGCATTTTTTTGAAAAAAATGTTTGCGAAATCTTTGAAAGATTTCGAGCGCTCTACGTCTTTGCGGTCCTAAGACGGTGTGTCTTCCACGCTGACCTCATGCCACCGGATGCGGTCACTCTTGAACGCAGGAAGGCCCTTCACCCTCGGGGACAGTCCCACCAATTGCGTCCGGTGAAACGGAATGAGCGTGCCCGACCGTTCCACCAGATAGCGCTGCGCGTCTACATAGAATTTGCGGCGCTCGAAGAAATCCAGACTGTTCCGCGCCTTTCTGAGCATGCTGTCAAAGGTGTAATCCTGAAAATGGCTTTCGTTCCACTTGGCCTGGCTTTGAAACGGCTCGTTCAGCGCCTGATCGCCGGGCCGCTCGCCCCAGCTTGTGGCAAAGGCGTCCTTTTTCATCCACACCTCGGACCAATAGCCGTCGGCAGAGGCATTCACGATCTTTACCGTGATACCCGCCTCGGCCAGTTGATCCTGAAACACAAGCGCCATCGCCTCCCACGCGGCATCCACGGCGGCTACATGTAGCTTGATCGTCAGACCATCCGGATACCCCGCCTGCGCCAACAATTCCTTGGCGCGCTTCACATCGCGTGGACATTCCATATCCGCGCGGTATTGGTCCCCCGGCGACACGGGCGTGTCGCAGGACACGATACCGCCGCCATCCAGCGCCAGTTTCAGCATCTCTTCGCGGTCAACGGCCAGACGCATCGCGCGCCGCACGCGCACATTGTTGAAAGGCTCTACATCCGTCCGGAAGACAAGGCCTGACCAGTTGCCTGTCGGGATTTCCTGAACCACATACGCGTTTGACCGGTTGAGCGCCCGACGTACCAGCGGCTTGATCCCCCGCTCCATGTCAAGCTGCCCGGCAAGGAAGGCTTGCAAGCGCGTCTTTTCATCTGGAATGCCGTAGACTTCCATCCGCGCCAGCTTGGGCGTACCTTCATAATAGTCCTCAAAGGCGGTCAGCACCGTCACTCCATCGGCATCGAACTTTTCCACTTTGAAGGGCCCGGTGCCGATGCCCGTCTGCGCGATCGTGTCCCCTGATCCTTCGGGAACGATGCGCAATCGCGGGTCCATCAGCTGCAACGGGAGATCAGCAAACGTGCTTTCCAGCGTCAGCTGCACCGTCATGTCGTCGAGCGCCTCAATATCCGTCACCATGGCGATCACGGATTTCGCGGGGCTGTCGGATGCGGGGTCGAGAACGCGTTCCAGCGTGTAGACCACATCGCCCGCATCAAAAGTGCTGCCGTCATGGAAGGTCACGCCGTCGCGCAGTTCGAATGTCCAGACTGTGCCGTCGTCGTTGGCTTGCCATGCTGTGGCCAAATCCGGTTGCGGGATGCCTTCTACGCCCGGGCGCACCAAACGGCTCATCAGTTTCTCGGTGATGGTCAGGATGCGCCCGTTGGCGATCGGGTCGAGGCTGGACAACGCACCGGATCCCACATCATGGGCAAAGCGGAATGTGCCGGTCGGTTGGGCCAGCGCAGGCAGGGCCAATGCCCCTGCCAGGCAGGCGGCAATCATCGTCTTGACCATGTGTTTCATCTTGCATCCCCCATATCTCCGCGCACCGTGCCGCAGCGACGCGCGTAAATCAACGGTCAGCCTGCGCGACGGCGTTCAAATCTCATGGTCAAGACAAGTGAATATGATAGGCTTGCGGCAGAGATTACTGCTTGGGGGACGGAATGAAGCGGACATGGGCGCATCTTTTGGGGGCAGGTTGGGTGTTGGCGATGGCAACGCCGTCAGCGGCGGAGCTGCGCTTTTGTAATGACACCGATGTCAACGCTTCCATCGCCATCGGGTATCTTGCCGGCGACAAATGGACGTCGGAAGGATGGTGGGGCGCGGCCCCCGGGCAGTGCGTGACCGCCGTGGATGCCCCGCAGCCGCAATCCTTCTATTACTGGCACGCGGTCAATGAGAATGGTGAATTTGCCTCAAGCGCCTACTTCTTCTGCGCGGTGAATGATGTCTTTACCATTATCGGCGATGAAGATTGCGAGGCGCGTGGTCACAACCGCGTCGCCTTCAGCGAGGTCCAGATCGGCGCAGACGGGACGCAAGAGGTGCGCCTGACACAGGCCCTCGCGCCCAAACCCGCAGCTCTTCGGAAAACCGCCGAGCCTGAGCTGGTGGCCGAGCCTGTCTCAGAGCCTGAGCCCGTTGCGGAGGTCGAGGCCGATTCTGCGCCCACGCCCGCCATATTGCCCCAGCCCAGCTTCTCACTGAACACGGACATTGCCACGGCAGATTTGCTGACCAGCGTGCCGCTTGATTTCCCGGCTGTCAAAGCCGCGCTTCTGGGCGAATGGACCCGGGATGATGGTGCGCAATCATCCATTATTGATGCCAAGCGGTTCGAAGATATTGAAAACGGCACCGTCACGGCAACGGGCAGCTGGCGCCTGACCGCAGCTTGCCCGGGCAATGAGGGGGACGGGCCGGGGATCATCGTGCGCTATGATGAGAATCCGGGCGAAACCCTGTGCCTGATGTTGCAAGATCTGACCGATGACCGCTTCACATTACGTGATGTAGGCAGTGATCAGGTTTTCACCTACACGCGGTGAGCTGCATTGCTTCATCTCATCTGGATGTCGTGTCGGTAGGCGAGGCGCGCGACTGGATCGCCGCCATAAGGCTCCTCCTTGGCATGCGCGTTTTGATCCATCATCCAGGCTAAAATGGGACGCCGCAACACCCCCTCTTAATCTTTGTAAAGCGGTCATGTGCAGTGCCGGTTCGCCTGAGCCGTTGGGGCAACACGTAAAAAAGTTTTCAAAATGCCCGCTTGTTTGGCGCAAAAACGCGTGAAAAGCTGAAATCATGAGCAGTATTCGAACGTGGGCAGTGACGTTCATGATCGCGTTTTGCATGCAGGCGCAAGCAGCGGAACGTCTGGAACTGTCTGAAATCATTGCATCTTGCACGGGCCGCTTGTCCGCCGAGATGGAATTCGCGTGGTTGATGAGCGATCCAGAGGCCGATCAGGTGGAAGGATACAGATCTCACTTCCTTGAAATCCTCGAATCCCTCGGTCCCGGCGAAGACCCGCGCAGGCAAATGGCGCTTCGGATTGAGACCAAAATGGCTCACGCACGCCTTCTGAATACGGCTTACTTCAGCCCGGATGCAGCGCGCGCCGCTTGGGCCAAACGGCAGGCGTTCCGGCAAAGATCAAGCTGCGAAAATCTTTTGCTGGACAGTTAAACGCCAGCCTTGGTTGCTCAATTTTGAGGCGATGTGTCTCAATGTGTCTAATTTTCGAGCAGTCGGGTCCGGCCGCTCGCCACCACCTCACATGTCTGCTGGGCTTTGAGAAATCCAAACCTCTACATGCATGCGGTGTCGCAATGCGATGCGCTGAGATTGTGCGGTGATGCAGGCCTAGACAACCACTCACCACCGCACGCCGCAATGATATGCGTGACGGCCATATGGGAACGAGTTCGCACTCGCGCAATGCCTGCACGCGCAATGAAAAGGAATTCGTATGTCCAAGAAACTCTTTTGCACCACTGCTGCCCTCGCCTTTGCCGGTGCACTGCCTGCCATGGCCTGTGAAGCGCCGATCAAAGTAGGGGTGTTGCATTCTCTCTCGGGTACTATGGCCATCTCCGAGACCACCTTGAAAGACACGATGGAAATGCTGGTGGAGCAGCAAAACGCCGCCGGTGGCGTTCTGGGCTGTGAACTGGAGGCCGTCGTGGTCGACCCGGCCTCCGACTGGCCGCTTTTCGCCGAAAAGGCCCGTGAATTGCTGACGGTGCACGAGGTTGACGTGATTTTCGGCAACTGGACATCCGTGAGCCGCAAGTCGGTGCTGCCCGTTATCGAAGAACTGAATGGCTTGCTGTTCTACCCGGTGCAGTATGAGGGCGAAGAGAGCTCCAAGAACGTGTTCTACACCGGCGCGGCCCCGAACCAGCAGGCGATCCCAGCAACGGATTATTTCCTCGAAGAACTGGGTGTTGAAAAGTTTGCGCTGCTGGGCACCGACTACGTGTACCCCCGAACCACGAACAATATCTTGGAAAGCTACCTCAAGGACAAAGGCATTGCCGAAGAAGACATCTTCGTGAACTACACGCCCTTCGGTCATTCTGACTGGTCCAAGATCGTGGCTGATGTGGTTGCCCTTGGCGCAGACGGCAAGAAGGTTGGCGTGATCTCCACCATCAACGGTGACGCCAATGTGGGCTTCTACAAGGAACTCGCAGCGGCCGGTATCTCTGCCGATGACATCCCTGTCGTGGCGTTCTCCGTCGGTGAGGAAGAACTCGCTGGTCTCGACACCACCAACCTTGTGGGGCACCTGGCCGCGTGGAACTATTTCCAGTCCGCAGAATCCGAGGCCAATGAGGCTTGGGTCGAGTCTTGGAAAGCGCGCATGGGTGAAGACCGCGTGACAAATGACCCGATGGAGGCGCATTACATCGGCTTCAACATGTGGGTGAACGCGGCCACGGAGGCTGGCACCACGGATGTGGATGCTGTGCGTACGGCGATGTATGGTCAGGAATTCCCGAACCTGACAGGCGGGACGGCAGTGATGCTGCCCAACCACCATCTCGCCAAGCCGGTTCTGATCGGTGAAATTCAGGAGGACGGCCAGTTCGACATCATCAGCCAGACCGAAGAAGTGCCGGGCGATGCCTGGACTGACTTCCTGCCGGAATCGGCTGTGCTGGTCTCTGATTGGAAAGATCTGGGCTGCGGAATGTACAACACCGAGACCGAGACCTGCGTGCAGATCAAATCCAACTACTAACCTGTTGGAATGAAAGGCAAAACGAAGGGCGTTCGCGCCCTTCGTTCCCCCAAGCCCGAGCAGATCATGGCCCGCATTTTCATTCTTCTTCTGAGCCTCGCGCTGTCCCTTCCTGCGGCCGCGCAAGACGCTCAAGCTCCTATCCAGCAGCTGATGCAAACCCATGGAGACGACCTCGCCAAACCCTCTCGCAAAACGATCCAGCCCGTGATCGATGCGCTGGTGGACAGCGGGATGCCCGAGGTGCAGGAAGTGCTGGAGAAATGGCAGACCAAAGAGGTCTGGCGCCACAAGGAGACCGATCTGTTCGTCTTCGCCGAAGAGATCGACCGCAAGACCATCCGCATTTTCGACCCGGCGAATGGCGCGGATCTTGGCACGGTCGAAGACAAGGCCTATCGCCAACTCAAACCCAATAGCGGCGTCCGCGGGCTAATCGCGGCAGCCTTGGTGAAATTCCAACTGCAAGACCCATCGCTCACAGCGCGCCAGACCGCGCTCGACGCTATCGCGCGCGATCCCAAAGAAACGCATTTGGCCGCCCTGCGTGACGTCGTGGAGGGGGAGGAGGATCCCTCCCTCAAAACGCAGATGACCCGGTTGGAGCGGCTTCTGACCATTGAATTCGGGGACGCCGACGAAGAGCGCATCTCGGCCATTGAACACTTCAAGGGCGATCTGGGCGTCGATGTCCGTGCTGCGCTCAACCCGCTTTTGCGCGTGAAAACCGAGTTTGCCGAAAAAGCTCCAGAAGGGGATGCTGTCGCACGCATCCTAAGCGTGGGCGAGGACATCTCACAAGATGAAGCCTATGCGCTTCTGGTCTCTGCCGACCTGGCCCCACCGCTCCTGTCCAAGGACGGGCGCAAAGACGTTCTCGTGGCCAATATCGAAGACGGGTTTATCGCCGATATCCCCGTCGCCACGCTCAGCACCGATGCCGCGCGCAACGGGGCTTATGACGCATTGGTCGCCGCTGGCCTTGCAGAACCGGCCGCGACAGAAGAAGAACAGCAGGCGATCCTTGACGCCTATGTGTTTTATGAAACCTACACCGCTGCCCCGCCGCCCGTGGCGCTGGCTGCGGCGACAGCCCTTGCCAGCATTGAAAACAAGGTGGCGATTTCACAGGCCGCTGATCTGGGGCTTGATGCCGTGTCGCTCGCCTCGATCTACTTCCTCGCCGCCATCGGTCTCGCCATCACCTTCGGCGTGATGGGCGTGATCAATATGGCCCATGGCGAGTTCATCATGATGGGGGCTTACACGGGCTACGTGGTGCAGCTTTTCGTGCCCGATCACACGCTGTCGATCATCCTTGCCATTCCGCTGGCCTTCATGGTGACATTTTCCGCGGGAGTGGCAATGGAGCGGCTTGTGGTGCGCTGGCTGTATCATCGCCCGCTTGAGACGCTTCTGGCCACTTTCGGTGTTTCCATTGCATTGCAACAGATCGCCAAGAACATCTTCGGCACGCAAGCACGGCCTCTCACGGCGCCCGGCTGGCTTGACGGTTCCTGGGTGATTAATGATGTGATTTCCATCAGCTATATCCGCATCGCGATATTTGTTCTCGCGATCCTGTTCCTGATGCTGTTTCTTTTCGTGATGAACCGCACCCGGCTGGGGCTGGAAGTGCGCGCGGTCACGCAAAATCCGCGCATGGCGGCCTCCATGGGGATCAACCCGGACAAGATCAACATGCTGACCTTCGGCTTCGGGTCCGGCATTGCGGGGATCGCGGGCGTGGCCATTGGCCTTTACGCCAAGGTCACATCCGAAATGGGCGCCGATTATATCGTGCAGAGCTTCATGACGGTCGTTGTGGGCGGCGTGGGCTCCATCTGGGGCACCCTTCTGGGCGCTTCCATGGTTGGTACGTTGCAGAAGGGGATTGAGTGGCTCAACCCGTCCAACACGCTCGCGGCACAAACCTACATGATCCTCTTCATCATCCTCTTCATTCAGTTCCGACCGCGCGGGATCATCGCGCTGAAGGGGCGGGCGGCTGAAGCATGAGTGACGTGGCAGCAGGTGGTATGCGGCGAACGCCGTTTGTGATGCGGCACCCGTCTGTGGTGATCTTCATCGGGGTGCTGGCGCTGTTCACTGTGGGGGTTACAGTTCTCGCCGAAGGCTTCGGGATCGGGGTTATTTCGACGAGCTTCGTGAAAACCTTGGGCAAGACGCTGTGCCTGTGCCTTGTGGCGCTGGCGATGGACCTGGTCTGGGGCTATTGCGGGATCCTGAGCCTCGGCCACATGGCGTTTTTCGGCATTGGTGGCTACGCCATTGGCATGTGGCTGATGTATGCGCGCACCGAGATCATCGTCGTACAAAGCCTTGCCGCGGCGCCTTTGCCGCCCACCCCACAGGAGATATCGGACGGGATTGCCACGCAGATTTTCGGCGTTGTGGGGGCATCCGAATTTCCACCCATATGGGCCTTCGCTCATTCGCTGCCCTTGCAACTGGCCGCGGTTGTGCTTGTCCCGGGGCTTTTGGCGCTGATCTTCGGATGGCTTGCCTTTCGCAGTCGCGTCACCGGCGTGTACCTGTCGATCCTGACGCAGGCAATGACGCTCGCGCTGTCGCTGTACCTGTTCCAGAATGACAGCGGCTTACGCGGCAATAACGGCTTGTCGGGCCTGCAAAATCTGCCGGGGCTAGAAACTGTCCCGCAATCGACGGTATCCATGTGGTTCTTCTGGGCCTCGGCTGCGGCACTGGGGCTGGGCTACCTGCTTTGCGCCTGGATCGTGTCGGGCAAGTTCGGATCCATTATCCGTGCCATTCGCGATGATGAGGCAAGGGTGCGGTTTCTGGGCTATTCGGTAGAGGCTTACAAGCTCTTCATCTTCACCTTCACCGCCATCATCGCCGGGCTTGCCGGCGCGCTGTACTACCCGCAAGCGGGCATCGTGAACCCGGCGGAAATAGCGCCCATCGCGTCGATCTACCTTGCCGTCTGGGTGGCCATCGGGGGCAGGGGGCGGCTATACGGGGCGGTCATTGGTGCGGCTTTTGTTTCTCTGCTGTCGACATGGTTCACGGGTGGTCAGGCACCCGACATCAATCTGGGCTTCTACACCATCGAATGGGTCGATTGGTGGATCGTCATGCTGGGTCTGTCTTTCGTGGCTGTCACGCTCTTTGCCCCGCGCGGCATCGGCGGATTATTCGATCTTGTTTCCGACCGCCGCGCACCCGATCGTAAGGGTGCCGCCCTTGGCCCAGACCAGGGTGCGTTGCAGGAAAAGGAGGCTGATAAATGAGCGCGCTTCTGGAGGTCTCCGGCGTCTCTGTGTCCTTCGACGGGTTCAAAGCGATCAACAACCTGAGTTTCGAGATCGGCGCGGCTGAAATGCGCGCTATTATCGGGCCCAACGGGGCGGGCAAAACCACCTTCATGGATATCGTGACCGGCAAAACCAAACCCGATGAAGGGCGCGTGGTCTGGGGGGATAAGTCGCGATCCTTGCTGTCCATGAATGAAAGCCAGATCGCGAGGGAAGGGGTAGGGCGAAAATTTCAGCGGCCCACGGTGTTCGAAGACCAGACGGTCGCGGAAAACCTGATGCTGGCGCTGAAGAAACCGCGTGGGCCCTTTGCGGCAATGCGGTTCAGACCCTCGAAAGCAGATCAGGCCCGCGTGGCGGACCTGGCAGAAGAAATAGGCCTTCTCGGCGCGCTGACCCGAAAATCGGGCGAGTTGAGCCATGGGCAGAAACAGTGGCTGGAGATCGGAATGCTCTTGGCGCAAGATCCCAAGTTGCTCCTTGTCGACGAACCAGCCGCCGGCATGACCGGCGCAGAGCGGGAACACACCACCGACATCCTCGTCAACGCCGCGAAAACCCGAGCGGTCGTGGTGGTGGAACATGACATGGAATTCGTCCGTCGCCTTGGGTGCCGGGTCACGGTGCTGCATGAAGGATCGGTGCTGGCGGAAGGATCCATTGATCATGTCACGTCGGACGAACGGGTCATTGAGGTCTATCTTGGCAGATAACGTGATCAAAGTGGAAAACCTGGCGCTGCATTATGGCGGCAGCCAGATCCTGTCAGATATCTCCCTGGAGGTGGACCGTGGCGAGGTGCTTTGCGTGATGGGTACCAATGGTGTGGGCAAGACGAGCCTTCTCAAGGCGCTCTCTGGCACCCATCCGCATAGCGGTGGGTCGGTCACACTGGACGGCGAGGCCTTGAACGCGCCCAAAGCCTTCACGCTGGCGCAAAAGGGCGTGGCCTATGTGCCGCAGGGACGTGAGATTTTTCCCTTCCTGACAGTCAAGGAAAACCTTGAAACGGGCTTTGCCTGCCTGCCGCCCAGCGAACGCAAACTGCCCGATGAACTGTTTGAGCTGTTCCCGATCCTCGCTGATTTCATGACCCGCCGTGGCGGAGACCTGTCTGGCGGACAACAACAACAGCTGGCCATTGCGCGGGCCTTGGTGACGAAGCCGAAATTGCTGCTGCTGGACGAACCAACCGAAGGTATTCAGCCCAACATCATCAAGCAGATAGGCGAGGTGATCAAAAAACTGCGTCAGAAGGGCGATCTGGCTATCGTTCTGGTCGAGCAGTATTTCGATTTCGCCGCCCGCCTCGGCGACCGTTTTCTGGTGTTAGAACGTGGTCGTCCCAAACTCTACAGCGCCGCGACAGATGTCGATTTAAACGATCTCAGACAGGCCGTATCTGTTTAGTCCAAGCAAGCGGTGTCGCGTTTTCTACGCTTTGAAAAACAGCACCTTTGACCGCAATCGTTCCGGATTGCGAATTGCCATTCCGGAAGACCGTCTTTCACTTTGGACAACCGGGACCGGCGTTGAATGGCCCCCGCCCGTTTGACGCCAGCAGGCCTAGTTCCTTGGACGCCGTTCTATTCTGAGTTTGCGGCGTGCCTTCCGGAAATACACTCCGTTCAATGAAATGAACTGTTCGAGCAATTTCCCAAGCGGTCCGGCCCGCTCGAAACGCTGATACAGGTATCCCACGGCGCTTGCTGCGATACCTCCCAATGCGTTCACAATGAGATCGCCCATCGTGTCATTGAGGCCCGACTTTTGCATGTTGAACCCGAAAATCTGATCCATGCCAAATTCAAAAACTTCCCAAAGCGACCCGATCATCATCGCGACGCAAAAGGCCAAAAACGCAAGCGCTGACGGAGGGGCGGCAAATCTGTCGCCTTCAAAGAGCATGAAGATAAACAAGAACCCGAAAAGACCAAAACCCACGGCGGCGGAGCCGTGGAGTGCCAGATCCCACCACCAGAACCGATTGTAGAAATCAAGGGCCTCGCCGAGGAAAATCGATGCAAACACGAAAAGCGTCGTGGCCAGAAGAAATGGCAAAGGCAATCGCAACGAAAACCTTTGGGCAAGAAGAACCGGCGTGAGAGAAAGGAGAAGTGTTGCCAAGCTCACGAAAGCAAGTGAAAACCTGCCCAGAACAAGCGATGTGAGCGCTGCAATCAGCAAAGCGGCCCAGATAACTTGCATGACAGGACCCGCAGCTTTCAAAAGACCAAGCATAAGACGGAAGTCACTCCTAAAAATTTCGCCTGACAGAGCTTACATCAATCTGATGGACCAATCACGCGTTCGCATTGCAAGTTACAATATCCGGAAGGCACGGGGCGTTGATATGCGCCGCGATCCCGGTCGTGTGATCGATGTTTTCAATGGGCTTGATGCAGACATCGTCGTTTTGCAAGAGGCGGATCTGCGATTGGGTCATCGCAAGGCAGCGCTTCCTTTTGACTTGTTGGAAAAACACACTGATTTCAAAGTGGCCCCTGTCGCGGAAAACGAGGTGAGCATCGGCTGGCATGGGAACGGGGTTCTTCTGAGGCCGGGGCTTCGGGCAGTTCGCATCGAACGCATAATCCTTCCCGGTTTGGAGCCGCGTGGGGCGGTTTCATTGGAAATTGAAGGTGATGTCAGGTTCATGCTTGTCGCAACGCATATGGGCCTTCGCCGGCGGGACCGCCGCGCGCAACAGGCCCGCATCATGTCTGCGATCTCTTCGGAGCAGCCCGTGGTTATCGCCGGTGATTTCAATGAATGGTCCAAATCAAAAGGGCTTGAAGCCTTCGCGTCACGCTTCAAAATTCACGCCCCGGGCCGCAGCTTTCACGCACAGCGTCCGATCTCTGCACTGGATCGGATCGCGCTGTCGCAAGACCTGACGCTTACGGATGCGGGGGTTGAAGATGGCGAACTCGCGCGCCGTGCCTCGGATCACTTGCCAATTTGGGGCAACGTGACATTCAACGCACCTCACGTGTCGCCAAACACGCGGTGAGGGCCGGCCCCTGGGATGGAACAGACGTGTTGATTTACCTTCCACCTGCAAGATTTTTCGTGACCTGACCAAGCCGCCCCCTGGCATAATGACGTGACGCCGCGCGCGGTGATCCCAACCGCGGATCAACACAGTCACACGCTTTGCGCAAAGCATTTTGCCGGTCCATGACAGGGCCTCGGGGATCATCAAACCTCGTTTGGTGTGTTTCACGAGGTCTGTATTGGCATTGGGCCCAAGACGGCGACGCGTGACGCTGTCACGTCAAGTCGAGTACGACCTGCACGACATCGGGCTCATTTGGATCAATGTAATCCTTGCAACCCAGCGATCTGGTCAAGTTCAGCATAGGGATGTTTTCCTTCAGAACCGAACCGCGCAGCCGCGCAATCTTTTGCGCCTTGGCGGCGTCGCGAAGCCTGAGCATCAGCTTGGTTGCAAGCCCCATGCGCTGATATTCGTCATGAACCACCACTGCGAACTCAGCGTCTGTGCCGTTCGGCAGAATGTAGTAACGCGCAACCGCTATTTGTTGCTGATGTGAACCCTTTTGAAGCACTGCAACAAGCGCGAGTTCGCGACGGAAATCAAGCTGCGTGAAACGGGCCAGTTGCCGAGGTGACAGCGTTTGAATGGCCCCGAAGAAGCGCAGGCGCTTTGATCTTGGTGAAAGTTGCGCGACGAAATCATCTTCTTGCCTCGCGTCTTCGGCGCGGATCGGCCGGATCTCCACCTCTGTACCGTCTGGCATGGTGTCACGGGTCACGAGATGCTCCGGGTACGGTGCGACGGACAGGACGGGCTGATCCGGATCGGGTTTGGCGATGGTGATCTCGGCGTGGCTCAGGCCAACGTCAGACGGTCTGTTCAAAATGACGTGCGCCCGAAGGCAAGTCACTTCCGGCAAAGCGCAGACAAGGTCAGAAATCTGCAAAAGAATTTTTACGAGGTTCTCGCGCATGTGCGACGTGTCCGGGCTATCGTCTCTCAAATAGGTTTCGACATTGGACCGTGAGACAAGCCGGTTTGCGAGAACGGATGTCAATGGCGGTATGGCGATGCCCACGCCGTTTCGGGGACGCTCTGATCCGTGAGAAATCTCGATGAAACGGCCGAAGACCCTGTTGTGACCAACGCGCAATCGCAGGCAGATGGCATCTTGGTCGTGAACATTTCCTTTCTCGGTCAGGGGTATACGGGCGGTCGAAAAAATTTGCTCAACTTCGTTGGGATTGAGGCGGTCGCGGCCTTGGGCCAGTGCGGTCGCTACCGTCTTACGTGCGTCGGCTTCTTTTGAGTCGGGAAAGGTGCGGGGGCCGGGCATTTCCAGCGCCAAGTCGGCTTGTTTCTTGTGTTCAAGAAGAATGTGAAAGGCGTCTACCGCGCTTTCGGGTGTCGCAAAGTCCGGGATACCAGCGGCGGACAAGGCGTGTCTCGCGTCACTGACAGAACTGTCGCCCATCCAGCATGCAAGAACTGGTTTTGCTGTGTCAGTCGCTGCCGCTGCGATCAGATCCCGTGCGATTTGATTGGCGTCCAGCCCGGGTTTTGGAACGAACAAGGCCAGCAGGCCATCGGCGGTCGTGTCTTTCAACATACGTTCAAAGATATGGGCGCAATCTGCTGTGTCGTATCGCTCATTTGCGCCGTCATGTGGCGCAATTCCCAAAGCTCTTGCCCGATCTTGAGCCAGGCACTTGGCTGCGTGACTGTTGCTGGCAACAAGCAGTCTGTCCCCGTTCGTACGGCGTCCCGCAGACAGGATTTCGGCTGCGGCGAACAGCTCTCCAATGGAATGGGCGCGCACGGCGCCTGTCCGGCACAAAACAGCGTCGAAAATCAGATCATCCTCATCTGTGGTTGTGCGCGGCTTCAGGACCACGACAGGTTTTCTCCAGGTTGCATAGCGCAGGGCGGAGACAAATGCCGCACCGTCGGAAACCCGATCAACATAGACGAGGATGGCTTCGGATCTGGGATCATCTGCGAAAAACTCGATGGCGTCTCCCAGCTTTACATTCGTGCCGTCGCCCAAGGACACCAGCGCAGACAGGCCAAGATGGTGAGGGGTTGCCCAGTCCGATATCGCCGAACACAGCGAAGCGGATTGAGACACCACTGCCAATGTCCCCTTGGGCGGGTGCCCAGCAACAAAGTCGGCATTCAGTCCAAGCCAGGGGCGGCACAGCCCAACCGAATTGGGCCCTAAAATGCGCACTGCGCTGCCATTCACGATGCGGTCGACCGTGGCGTCGCGCGCGTTGTCGGATGGGTGCGGGAAGTGTATCGCGTGCAGGACACGGTGCTTTTCACACTGCGTCAGTACAGTCTTCAGATGCCTGTTCGGCGTGCATATCAAGGCCAGATCAACCGAGGCGTCGACCTGGGTCAAATCGGCATGACATGGTTTGTCTTGGACGATTTCATGTTTGGGATTGATCGCGAACACTTGGCCGCCAAAACCACTGGCCAGCAGGTTTGAAAAGATGTGCTCACCAATGTGTCCTGGTGTGTCGGAGGCTCCAAACACGGCTATGGAGCGCGGATTGAACAGCGGATCGAGCGGATGCTGAAACTCAGATTGCATGAATTGGACGCTTAAGTTGAGCGATCCTTCGGGATCTTCAGCGTACCACGTAGACCGAACACTTGGCGTGGCTCGCAACATACCCTGCATTCGAGGCAAAGATATGCTCCATGAAGCCCGGAACGTGAGACGCCATCACAATCAGGTCGGTCCCGATGTCCTCAGCGGCCTTGATCAGAACACTGCCCAAATCCGCGGACACATCGACATCGACCAGAGATTGCGTCCTGACAACAATGTGCGACTCCTTCTCGATTTTCTCAGCAAAGGCTTTCAGCTTTGCTTCAAATTCCTTCGGGTTGTGCGCAACATCCGTCGGGGCAGAACTGGTCACTCCGACAACAGTGAGGTTTGCTTTCTTCAACTTGGCCATCGCCACAGCCGCATCCACGGCATCAGTGAGCATCTCTTCGTGGGCCAAGTCGACCGGTAACATGATTGATTTGAGCATTCCCGCGTCCTTCCCCTTGGTTTCGGTCGATGATTGATTGAAACGGATTGCAACGCATTGATATTTCTCAAGGCCGTTGCGGCGATCTTGCGTGCTGCCAGATCTCGCTTGGTCCCAACGAAATGACACCATCGCC
>CAYMEC010000032.1:0-39115 GCA_964389425.1 uncultured Roseovarius sp. | reverse complement strand
TGAACAGGTCATGGAACGGCTGACGGAAGGCACGATCGATTACCTGTCGATGCAGGTTGAGGCCGGTGCAGAATGCGTGAAGCTGTTTGACAGCTGGGCCGGGTCGCTGAAGGGCGAGGATTTTGAAAAATACGCGGTGGAGCCGGCCAAACGCATTATTTCGGAACTGAAGGCGCGCCATCCTGACACTCCGATCATTGCTTTCCCGCGGGAAGCGGGTGACGGCTATATCGGGTTTCACGGCAAGACCGGTGCGGATTGCGTGGCGGTGGACGATTCTGTCACGCCGGAATGGGCGGCGGAACACGTGCAGCCCGGCGGCTGTGTGCAGGGCAACCTGGCCTCATCACACATGGTGACGGGCGGTGATGATCTGGTACGCGAAACGCGGCGGATCGTGGAGGCGTTCAAGACGGGCCCACATATCTTCAATCTGGGCCATGGCATCACCCCTGACGCCGATCCGGAGAATGTGCACAAAATGATCGAGGCGGTCCGCGCGGGCTAACTGGACCTACTGGATGAACTTCAGCTTCTGTTCGAGCTTGCTGTTCTCCTGTCCCATCAGGTCGACCTCACGCTGAAATCTTTCTTGCATGCCGATGATGGGGCGCAGATCACGCGCGCAGATCAGCTGCGTAACGCCGTGTTTGTCGTCAAAGCAAAAATACTTCAGCAAAAGCGGAAGTCTTGGTTTTCCGTCGACACGCAGATTGAGATGGCGCCAGCGCGCGTCTCCGACGGAAGAGGCGCAATTGTCTGCAAACAGGTGTTCCAACTTGGATTGGCTGTCCTTCGCGACAATTTGCTGAAAGCGCTTTCCCACCCACTGTCGAAGTTTGCTTGCATCAAAGTCGAACGTGCAAAAGAAGCGCTCCACCCGCAGGTTTTCATCCAGGGATATCGTTACGTCAGCGCATTGAAGCAAGACGATGCTGGCATGCTCTGGCGAGACAAAGAAACCGATGTCCCGGTCACCATTTCGGTCAGACATGTCGATCCCCTTCGGGTGACTGGGGACATGCGGTCAGATCGCGAAAATATGCCATCGGATCCTCCGTCGCACCTACGACGACATCCGCGTTCAAAAACCCGTAGCCCGCTACGTCACCGTTGAAAAGGCTGCCACCAAGGGCCACGCGAATATGTGGGTTTTTACTGACGCGTCGTGCCTCGGCGATGACATCGGCAAGGCCCAATAGGCTTTCGTCATAGCCGATCGACATCCCTAAGATATCGAATCGGGCGACCTGAAGATGGCGAAAGATGTCCGGCGTCGCCCTATCCGTCAGCAGGTCGACGTGATACCCGGCGCGTCGCAATTGGTCAGCCAGCAACCGTGCACCGAAGGAATGCTGTTCGAGCTTGGGAACACATAGCAATATGCGTCCCGTTTCCCGCATTGAGCCCGTTACCGGTACCCCGCGGGCCAGCATGAAGTCCAGAACGCGCCGGGTGGTCCAGAAGGCACCCGAAACTTCCTCCAGTGAGATTTGATCGAGGCTCCATTCCACATCAAAGCGCCGGATGGAGTCGCGAATGATGTCGGGCCAAACATGCGCGTTTTTGTCTTTCAAACACACGTCTGACGCTGTTTTGAAGTTTGCCTCACGGGTGGCGCGGTAAAACGCGTTCAAATCGCGCATATGCGTTTCCTGGCTGCCGTACTAGGGCAATTGACCGGGCAGAGAAGATGTTTAATCAGGGCGCTAATGCAAAATCCATGGGCATAACGCTACGGATTAACGGCAACGCAGTGAGGCGTTTCGGTTGAGAGAAGACATCTTTCAGACGGTCAAACTGTAGCGCGTATGCCTCGTTATGGAGCCTTGGCGCTTATTTTGCAAACTGCAATTCCTGTTGCGTATCACGGCGGGCGACATGACGCATTCGCACCAGTATGGCGAAAAACACGTCGCATTCGGGCGCGTAAGGGCCACGGTCTGACCCCAAAGTGGTGGGATCAGGGAGGCCTGCGATGAACACCCATTTTCGCGACACACGCAAAATCGACCCCGCACGCGGCGCCGTGATCGGCGACAACACCCCCAATGATGCAAACCGGGTTGAGATCGGTCCGACGCGGCTGGCCTTTCAGGAATGGGAGGCGGCCGGGCTGCAACTGCCGGACCTACAGGCGATGCGCCGCTATCGGTGGGAGCGACTGACGCAGTTCATTCAGGATCGCGACTATGCCGGGCTATTGGTGTTTGATCCGCTCAACATCCGCTACGCCACGGACAGCACGAATATGCAGTTGTGGAACACCCACAATCCGTTCCGTGCACTGCTTGTCTGTGCGGATGGCTACATGGTGATGTGGGACTATAAGAACTCCCCTTTTCTCAGCGAATTCAACCCGCTGGTGCGCGAACAACGCTCCGGTGCCGACCTGTTTTACTTTGACCGCGGCGACAAGGTGGACGTGGCGGCGGATGTCTTTGCCAATGAAGTTCGTGTACTGCTGGAAGAACACGCGGGCGGGAACAAACGCCTCGCCGTCGACAAGATCATGCTGCATGGGCTGCGCGCGTTGGAGGCGCAAGGCTTCGAGGTGATGGAAGGCGAAGAGCTGACCGAGAAATGCCGCGCCGTGAAGGGACGGGACGAAATCCTCGCCATGCGATGCGCCAGCCATGCCTGTGAAACGGCCGTGGCAGAGATGGAGCGCTTCGCGCGCGACGCTGTTCCGCAAGGACAGACGAGTGAGGATGATATCTGGGCCGTGCTGCACGCTGAGAACATCCGGCGCGGAGGTGAATGGATTGAGACCCGCCTTCTGTCCAGCGGCCCACGCACCAATCCGTGGTTTCAGGAATGCGGCCCGCGCATTGTGCAAAACAATGAAATCGTCAGCTTCGACACTGATCTGGTAGGCAGTTACGGGATCTGCGTCGATATCTCTCGCAGTTGGTGGATCGGGGATGAAAAGCCACCTGCGGACATGATCTATGCCATGCAGCATGGCGTGGAGCATATCATGACAAACATGGAAATGCTGAAACCTGGCGTCATGATCCCGGAGCTTTCGGCAGGCACCCATGTGCTGGACCCGCAGTTTCAGAAGCAGAAATATGGCTGCCTGATGCATGGGGTTGGCCTGTGCGATGAATGGCCATTGGTGGCCTATCCCGACCATGCGGTGCCGGGGGCTTATGACTATCCGCTAGAGCCCGGAATGGTGTTGTGTGTCGAGGCACTGGTGAGCCCGGATGGCGGGGATTTTTCGATCAAGCTGGAAGATCAGGTGCTGATCACAGAGGACGGGTATGAGAACCTGACGACATATCCTTTTGATCCCGCCCTGATGGGAGAGACTTGATCCATTTGCCTCAGGCCGCCGCAGTTACCCTGTTTCGGCCTGCGTGCTTGGATCGATAAAGCGCGGCATCTGCGCGCGCAATGGACGCCTCGATATCCTCTTCATGGTTGAGAGCCGCCACGCCAAAACTGGCCGTGACGCGAAGACACTGGCCATCATGTTGGATCACATCCTGTGCCAAGGCCCGGCGCAGGCGATCCGCGACGTCCACCGCGTCTTCCTGACTGGCATCGGACAGAAAGATCATGAATTCTTCCCCTCCGTATCGCGCCACCAAATCCTCCGCCCGGCAATGGAGTTGCATGGTCTGGGCCACTCGCTTGATGGCCGCATCGCCCATGGCGTGACCATGCTGGTCATTGTAGCTTTTGAAATGGTCGATATCAGCCATGACAATTGCCCCCGGATAGGACGCAAAATATTGAATTTTCTCTAGAAATGCGCGTCTGTTCAAAAGACCGGTCAGTGCGTCAAGTTTGGAATTCCGAAGCCTTTCCCTGTTCAGAACGTGAATGTCATGCATGCGAAGGCCGACAAAATATGCCAATGGCGCGGCAAGGATGAAGGTAATCACAACGCTCGGCCACCGCACCGTGTGTGCCAGTTCAGGCGAGAGCATCAAGGACTGCAATGCGACACCGGCAAGTATCACGAGTCCTGTCAGCGTGACGGTAAAGACCCGCACATCCCATATTGTACGAATATGAAAATTCATCCCAAACACTCCACATTTCCCGCCGTTGGGTGTACCGAGTGCGTGATTAACGAATTGCGATCAAAGCCCGGCGAAACGCTTCGAATTCAATTTGGATTTTTCTGATCCCAGCCCAATGGTCGCACGGTTGCCCGCAGGCCAAAATGATCGCTCCCCAGAAGTGGCCGCCTTTGCGTCGTGCCGCCATCCGGCGCAAAGATGTGATCGATCGAAATGGGAAGGGCACCGATCTTGAAGGTGGTTTTTGCGCTTCCAACCCGTCGCGTGCCGGATGCCCGCGCAACCGAGGACAAGGCGTTTGACCAAGGCACCATGTTGAAATCCCCGCCAATCAGGACAGGGTTATCCATCGCTTTCAGATCGTCCAAAAGATGATCCAGCTGATGCGGTTGAACGCCCGGAAAAGGCCATGCGAGATGCACGGACAGCACCTCCACCGGGCGGTCCAGCCCAAGGTCCACCGTCATGCGGGCCATGGCATAGACATCCTGGCAAGGCGCCACGTTCACGGGCCGCACGCGGCTCAGCACAGCAGTGCCGCCGCGGGATTGGAACCGGCAAAGGTGTTGATAGGGGTACTCCTCTTTCAGGAGGTCGAGTAGAGGATCATTGCTGACCGACATCTCTTGCAAGGTCACGAAATGGGCATCGGACGCGCGAATGTCGTCCGCCAGTGCGACAAGATCCGTGTTCTGGTGAAAGACGTTCTTTTGATAGACCACGGTGAAGTTTGGCCCAAGCGATGGTGAGGCGCTTGGCATTTTTTGCCAACCCACGGTCGCGATACCCGCCGCGCCCAACCCAACAAGGGCCATTCGCCACCTGCGCGCCACGGGCAAAAACAACGCGAGTGTCATCGCCATGATGCAAAGCCAAGCTCGAAACACAGCCAAGCTATCGCCGACAGGGTGCAGAGCGCCCAGGAAACTCATGCCCAGCGCAGCAAAGCTCAAGCCTGTCAAAACCCAAACAACTGGCATGTCACATCTCTCACCTTGCCGTGACCTTGGTGTTACAAGGCTGGTCCCGCCCCGCCCTGCTCCTTACCTTCCGGAGTCAGAATCGGAAAGGACCCTCCATGCCCACAGAACGCATCACCTTCATCGGCCATAACGGCGATGAGCTGGCGGCGCGGCTTGATCTTCCTGATGGGCCGGTTCTTGCGACGGCTCTTTTTGCGCATTGTTTTACCTGTTCCAAGGATATCCCGGCGGCACGGCGCATTTCCGCACGGCTGGCGGGCGCGGGCATTGCTGTTTTGCGCTTTGATTTCACTGGGCTGGGCCATTCGGGTGGCGAATTCGAGAACACCACCTTCCGGACCAACATCGCAGATTTGCTGGAGGCCGCGAAAGCGCTGGAGGCGCGCGGCATGGCGCCTCAGATGCTGATTGGTCATTCTTTGGGCGGTGCCGCTGTTCTGGGCACGGCGCGGCAGTTGGACAGCGTCCGAGCCGTCGTGACCATTGGCGCGCCCTTTGACCCCGGCCATGTGACCCACAATTTCGGCGGTGCCCTCGACAAGATCGAGGCCGACGGCGTGTCCGAGGTCATGCTGGGTGGGCGCGCCGTGCGCATTGGCAAGAACTTCGTGGAAAACGTGAAGGCGGAGCGTCTTGAAGGCGACATCGCAGATCTGAAGCGTGCGCTTCTGGTGTTGCATGCGCCGCTGGACGCCACTGTTGGAATTGAGAATGCCGCCGCAATCTTCCGCACGGCCAAGCACCCCAAATCCTTCGTGACGTTGGACAATGCCGATCACCTCATCACCGATCCCGCGGATGCGGAATATGCGGCCGAACTGATCGCGGCCTGGGCGACGCGCTATCTTGACCTGCGCCCTCCCGCCCCGCCACCCGGGGCGCCCGAAGGCATCGTTCGGGTGCGTGAGGCGGATCCGGACGGGTTTTTGCAGGATGTAAATGTCGGCCCCAAACATCACGTTCTGGCCGATGAACCCGTGGCCTATGGCGGCACGGACCGAGGGCTGACGCCTTACGGGTTTCTGTCCGCCGGTCTGGGCTCCTGTACCTCCATGACGATCCGGATGTATGCAAAACGCAAGGGGTGGAAGCTGTCCCATGTGCAGGTGGATGTGAGCCATGATAAGGTACATGCGCAGGACGCCGGTGGTCAGATCGGGGCCAAAGCCGACACCTTCCGCCGGATGATCAAGCTGGAGGGCGATCTGAGCGAGGATCAGCGCCAAAGGCTGCTGGAGATCGCGGATCGCTGCCCGGTGCACCGCACGCTTGAAAGCAGTGCGGTCATCGAGACGCAGTTGGTCTGACTTGTAAGAACAGTCGAAATCCGCTTTTACACGCTGTGCAATGTGAGGGCGTGCGGCGTGCTGAATCACCGAAACTCCGAGGCCAGGGCATGAGTACTGGCGTTGTTCTGGCTGCTGCCATGGCACTGGATGGTGCCCTGGGCGAACCCAAATGGTTGTGGGATCGCCTGCCTCACCCCGCCGTCCTGATGGGACGCGCGGTGGGGTTTCTGGATACACGTTTGAATGAAGGCACCGGCCGGCGAACAAAGGGCGTGCTTGCCATGGTCCTGCTGGTTCTGGGCGCAGCGTTCCTGGGGTTGATCCTGGCGCAGTTCGGGTGGGTGGTTGAAGTCATTGTCACGGCCATCCTTCTGGCCCAGAAATCCCTGGCCCAGCACGTGCGTGGCGTGGCGGATGGATTGCGCGTTTCCGTCCATGACGGGCGAATTGCCGTGGCGCAGATCGTGGGGCGGGATACAGGCAGCATGGACGGCCCCGCCATTTCTCGGGCCGCCATCGAGTCGGCGGCGGAGAATTTCTCGGACGGTGTGATCGCCCCCGCCTTCTGGTTTCTGGTGGCCGGGTTGCCGGGGATCTTGATCTACAAGATCGCCAACACCGCCGACAGCATGGTGGGCTATCGCACACCGCGCTATGAAGAATTCGGCTGGGCCGCCGCCCGGTTGGACGACATCATGAACGTGATCCCCGCCCGGCTGACCGCGCTTGGCATCGCTGCACTTTTCGGGAAGCTGGGGCAGATGAGACGCATTGCGCAGGCGGCACGTCAGCACCGTTCCCCAAATGCCGGCTGGCCTGAGGCCGCAGTGGCGAAGGTTCTGGGAGTGGCGCTGTCTGGTCCACGGTCCTATGAAGGGGAGATGCGCGACTTTCCTTACGTAAACCCCGAAGGCGCACGGGAGATTGGCGCGGATGAGATCGATGCCTCTGTAAGCCTGCTGTGGCGGGTCTGGACAGCCGGGGTGATCCTTGTGGCTGTTCTGGGTCTGCTGTTGTCTTAAAACGCGGTTCCCTCGTCCAGATTTGCCGACTACACTCTGCCTCAAGCAACAGGTTTACGAGGCACTCATGAAGTTTTTTTCCACCACAGTCGCCGCCCTCATTCTGTCGGCATCCAGTGTCATCGCGCAGCAATGCGGCGGGTCGTTTTCGGGTTTTGTCAATGACATGAAGGCCGAGGCAATCTCTCGTGGCCACAACCAGCAGACGGTTAACAATTTCTTCGCCTCTGCGCGCCAGGACGGCGCGGTTCTGCGGGCCGACCGGGGGCAGGGCTTTTTTCAGAAACCTTTTTCCGACTTTGCGCGGCAGCTGATTTCGGCAAACCGTCTGAACACCGGCATCGCCAAGGGACGGCAGTTTTCATCCGTCTTTGACAGGGTGGAAAGCCAATATGGGGTAAGCCGCGGCGTGCTTCTGGCTTTCTGGGCATTCGAAACAGATTTCGGCGGATTCCAAGGGGATTTCAACACGCTCAATGCGCTTGTGACGCTGAGCCATGATTGCCGCCGTCCACAGCTTTTCCGCCCGCAGGTGTTTGCGGCGCTGAAGCTCTATGAAAAGGGTGAATTTGACCCCCAGCGCACGACAGGTGCGTGGGCCGGTGAGATTGGCATGGTGCAGATGCTGCCGCAGGATATCCTCGACAATGGCGTCGATGGGGATGGAGACGGCAAGGTTGATCTGAAACGGTCCGCGCCGGATGCACTCTTGTCTGGCGGAAAGATGTTGCAGCATCTTGGATGGCGCGCAGGGGAACCGTGGCTGCAAGAAGTGGTTCTGCCGAACAATCTGGATTGGTCCAAAACCGGCCTGCGTACCCAGATGAGCGGATCAGAATGGGCCGCCATGGGCGTTCGGGCACGCAATGGCCAACTGGCAAACCTGCCTGCCAGCATCATCATTCCGCAGGGCCGCAAGGGGCCGGCCTTTATCGCCTACCCGAATTTCAGGGTCTATTTTGAATGGAACCAGTCGTTTACCTATGTGCTGACGGCGGCCTATTTCGCCAACCGCCTGGAAGGCGCGCCGGTCTTCGACGCGCGCAACCCAGAGCCGGGGCTGGGCAGTGGCCAAATGAAGGCGCTTCAGCAGAAACTGGCGGCGCGTGGCTATAACGTGGGCAAGATCGACGGGATTCTGGGCGCAGGCACAAGAGCGGCTGTGCAGGATGTACAAAAGCAGCTCGGAATGCCCGCAGATGCGTGGCCGACGGCCGCGCTTCTGAACCGGCTTTGATGGGGGCCAGCCCCCAAACGCACTTTTGCTTGGGGGCCAGCCCCCAAACCCCCGGGATATTTTCAGGCCAGAAGAAACACCGGCGTGAGTGAAGACCCTTTAGAGATTTTCCTGACGGTGCAGCCGGGGCTGGAAGAGGTTCTGGCCGAAGAAGCGCGCGAAAGCGGGTTTGAGGTTACAGGATCGGTTTCTGGCGGCGTTCTGGTGCGAGGCGGGTGGCCGGAGGTGTGGCGCGCCAATCTGAGTTTGCGGGGTGCGGGGCGCGTGCTGGTGCGGGTGGCCAAGTTTCGCGCGATGCATCTGGCGCAGCTGGACAAACGCGCACGCAAGGTGGACTGGGGCGCGGTTTTGCGCAGAGACGTGCCAGTGCGGGTGGAGGCGACATGCCGTGCATCCCGGATTTATCACAACAAAGCGGCGGCACAGCGGGTGGCGCGGGCAATCTCGGAAGAACTGGGGGCACCCGTTGGAGACAAGGCCGGACTGCGAGTGATGGTGCGGATCGAGGATGATCTTTGCACGATAAGCCTTGATACATCGGGCGCGCCATTGCATCAGCGGGGGCTGAAGCAGGCCGTGAGCAAAGCGCCGATGCGGGAAACTCTGGCCGCGCTATTCCTGCGGCAATGCGAGTATCGGCCCGGTGAGCTGGTTGTGGATCCGATGTGCGGATCAGGGACATTCGTGTTGGAAGCCACTGACAGGACCGCGGGGCTTTTGCCCGGGCGCGCGCGGGATTTTGCCTTTGAGAAATTGGCGAGCTTTGACGCGGAGGCGTGGGGCGAGATGAAGCGGTTTGATCCTGTTGAGGGAGAGCTGGTAGGTTTTGGCAGTGATCGCGATCAGGGAGCGATTCAGCGGGCGTCGGCGAATGCAGAGCGGGCGGGGCTGGAGCAGCTCTGCCGATTTCACACCGCGCCGGTGAGCGAGGCGGCGCCACCGGATGGCCTCCCCGGCCTGTTGATCGTGAACCCGCCCTATGGCGCGCGGATCGGGAACAAGAAGATGCTATACGGCCTCTATGCCGCTTTGGGGGAAACCGTACGGCAGCGCTTTGGCGGATGGCGCGTGGGTCTCATTACCTCCGAGGCGGGGCTGGCGCGGGCGACAGGGTTGAAATTTGGGCCGCCAGGGCCGTTTGTGGACCATGGCGGAGTGAAAATCAGGCTTTATCAGAGCGGGCCGTAATCCGGATTTCACATCGTCCTCACAAAATCGTATGTTGGGTGATCCAGCGCCCAAATACGTCGCAAGCGCCTGAAATACGTATTCTTTTCATACATCGACAGTTTTAGAAAAATTGAACACCGCGTCGAAGATCTCCTCAGGTTTCAACCGCTCACAACGGATTGAACCGGTTTGACCCCGGACCCCCTGTTGGTCCTGCCTCATCGATCCTACCTGCCGTTCCAGAATGAAGAGCACGAACAGGTAAAGACTTATGCGGCAAGCCACGGCGTCGGGCAGACCTCCTGCCTATTACAGGCCCTCACCCGCGAAAAATGTATTGTGGGGCGTTTTGGCTGCGTGGGCGGCAGTGCTGATCTATGCGGCGGCCAATCCGATCGTCGTGAGCCTCGTGAACATGGGCGCGACCAATCCAGTGGCAGGCGGGCGCAACGCGCTTAGCTATTCGAACCTTTACTTTTTGGGTACGTTGATTTCCGTTGTGCCGTTGGCCTATCTGTTTCGGCGAGATCTGAAGCCGACGCGGGTCAAGCGCTTGTCGCGCAAAGACTGGGGTATCCTGACCCTGTCGGCCTTGCTGTCCTCTGCGTTGACGCCAGCCCTGTTCTTCTTCGCGCTCTCCGAGACCAGCGTGTCCAACGTGGCGCTGATCAGTCGGATTGAACCTCCGCTTTTCTTGCTTGGAGCGCTGCTGGTGCTTGGCGAACGGTTTGACACACGCACGATGATCGCCGCGCTTATGGCGTTGACGGGCGCGATATGGATCATTGCCGCGCAGGACCGCGGTAGCTGGGCCGGGTTTGGCGTGGGTGAAGCCGCGGCAGTCGCGGGCACGCTGTCTTACGTGGCCGCCACCTTGGTGGCGCGGGCCGGTTTGAAGCGGGTACCCTTGGGGCTTTTCACCATCTACCGGGCTATGGCCGGAGCGGCGATGTATTTTGCAGGTGCCACGGCGATCTTTGGACCCGGCGCCTTTCGGGGTCTGTTTGAACCGATCCTGTGGCAGTGGGTGTGGATCTATGCGGGCATCGTTTTGATCATGGGTCAATTGGTCTGGGCGATGGCGTTGAAAACCGCCGAGTCCGGCACGATTTCCCTCGCCGCCTCTTTTGCGCCTTTGGCAGCCATGCTGATTGCCATGATTTTTCTTGGTGAAGATCCGGGGCCCGGCCTGATGCCCGGGGCCGTATTGATCCTCGCGTCCATCGCGTGGGCACACGGTTTGTTTGATCGGAATGAGGGCCCAACGGTGACCATCAAGCGACCATCTGCTCCGCTTTCTTTAGGTCAACCGAGACCAGTTGACTGACGCCCTGTTCCCCCATGGTCACGCCAAACAAGCGGTCCATGCGGCTCATGGTGACTGCATGGTGGGTGATGATCAGGAAACGGGTTTCCGTGCGGCGGCACATTTCATCCAAGAGATCACAGAACCGGCCGACATTGGCGTCATCAAGCGGCGCGTCGACCTCATCCAGCACACAGATCGGTGCGGGGTTAGCCAGGAAGACAGCAAAGATGAGCGCGAGGGCCGTGAGGGTCTGTTCGCCGCCTGACAGAAGGGAGAGCGTGGCGAGCTTCTTTCCCGGCGGTTGGCACATGATCTCAAGGCCGGCCTCCAGCGGGTCATCGCTTTCGACCATAACGAGGTTCGCATCCCCGCCGCCGAAGAGGTGTTTGAAGAGCAGGTTGAAGTTGGAATTCACTTGCTCGAACGCCGTGAGAAGCCGCTCGCGGCCTTCGCGGTTGAGGGAGGCGATGCCGTTGCGGAGTGTGCGGATCGCCTCTTCGAGATCTTCTTTTTCGGCCACCAGCGCATCATGTTCTTCCTGCACTTCGCGGGCGTCTTCCTCGGCGCGCAGGTTGACGGCACCCAGAGCATCGCGCTGGCGTTTGAGGCGGTTGACATCAGCTTCGATGGAATCGGCGCGCGGCATGTTATCAGGGTCGGCTTCCAGCCGTTCCAGCAGCGCCTCGGGCGTGGTGTCCTGTTCTTCTGAGATTCGGTCACGGGCGACGATTTGGGTTTCGCGAGCTGCCTCAGTGCGGGCCTCGGACGCTGCACGGTGTTCACGGGCCTCAGACGCGGCGCGCTCCGCTTCGCGTTCGCTTGTGATGGTCTCACGCAAGACGCCTTCGGCTTTTGCGAGGGTGTCGGTGGCCTCGGCCCTGCGGGCCTCGGCGGTCTTGATCTGATCGCTCAGTTCAGTGCGTTGATCGGCAAGTTCGCCGGGCTTTGCACGTGCCGATTGCAGCTCTTCCTCGGACTGGACCTTGCGGTCCTGCAATTCGGCACTGCGTGCCTCCGCCGTGGCGAGGCGTTCGCGCCAGGTCTTCACTTCCTTGATGATGTCGGCGGCTCGGCGCTGGCGCGCCTCGCCTTCCCGGCGTAGTTCATCGTGGGTGGAGCGCTTGGTCATCATGGTGAGGCGCGCGGCTTCGACTGTCATTTTTACATCGTCGACCCGCGCGCGGGCTTCATCCAGGTCTTCGAGCGTTTCGAGAGCTTTTTCAGCCTCGGCCAGGCTCTGACGTGTGGCCATTGCTTCTTCTTCATGGCGCGCCACGGCAAGACCCAGCGCCTCAAGGCGGGATTGCGCAAGATTGCGATCGGCCTCGGCGCGAGAGAGGGAGCGGTTGGCTTCATTGAGCGCGGTATCGGCGGCGCGGCGGGCATCGCGCGCCTGACGGTCAGCTTCCACCAATTCCGCCAGCCGGGCGCGCAGCGTTTCATGGGCCTGGGCCGCCCCTTCGGCGCGGGCATTGGCGTGGCTGAGGAGTTGTTTCAGCTCTTCCAGACGATTGAGTTGTTGCAGGCGCAAGGCTGCTGCAGATGGGGCATCTTCAGCCCAGGCGCGATAGCCATCCCAGCGCCAGAGGTCGCCTTCGGAGCTGACAAGGCGCTGGCCGGGCTGAAGGCTCGATTGCAGGTTCACACCCGCTTCTGTGTCCACCACGCCAATCTGCGCGAGGCGACGGGCAAGGACAGCGGGCGCCTTGACGAATTCGGTCAGGGGCGTGACGCCCGCGGGCAAGGCTTGAGGCTCGGTATAGTCTGGCAGGGCGGTCCAGCCGGAGGGGCCGTCGGCGTCCACTTGCGGCGCACGCAAATCATCCGCAAGCGCCGCGCCCAAGGCTTTTTCATATCCCGGAGCGACCGTCAGAACGTCTAGGATTTGCCCGCCTTCCGCCGTGTCACGTTCGACCAGACGGGCAAGCGCCGTGACCTCAGCCGACAGCGCGCTGACCTCCCCTTCCGCAGAGGACCGTTCAGCACGCGCATCCGCCTCTCGCGCCTGCGCGTTAGCGCGGGCCTCATCGGCCATGGCGAGCGTTTCTTCCGCGGAGGCGGCGGTCTTGAGGGCCTTTTGTTCGGCCTCGCCTGCGGCCTTGAACGCCTCGCTGGCATCCGCCACAGCGGCTTGCGCAGCGGTGGCCGCATCGCGCGCCCGGGTGGCTTCGGCTTCGCTTTTTTCAAGCGTCTTGCGGCTGTCATCAACCAGGCGCTGTGCCGATTGGTGGCGCGCAGCGAGTCGGGCCACATCTTCTGTCAGCTGGCTCAACTCTGTTTCGCGTTGTTGCAGCACAGCGGCTGCCTCTTTGGCCTGTGCATCGGCAGCGGTGAGCGCCTCGCCATGGCCGTCTTCGGCAGCGGACAGTTCTTCGCCCTCGGCTTCAAGGCGGGAAATGGTTTCACCAGCATCCCGGTTCAGGTTGGCCTCCCGTTCGATATCAAGGGCCAGCTGTTCGATACGCGCTTCAAGCGTGCCAATCCGCGTGACGGCACTGTCTTCCTGTTCCGTGAGCGAATCGAAAGCCACCTGCAAGCGCTGGAGCACAGCCGCCGCAATCGCATCTTCTTCGCGCAGCGGCGGCAGCGCGGCCTCAGCGGCAGCGCGCAGTTTGGCTGTTTCGCGCGCGGCCCCTTCGGCCTGAGCGGCGGCTGTGGTGCGCGCGCGCAGATCGTCTTCGGCACGCAACCGGGCTTCTTCGGCCTCTTTCCAGCGGCGATAGAGAAGCAACCCTTCGGCTTGACGCAGCTCTTCCCCGATCTGTCGATAGCGCGTGGCCTGTTTGGCCTGACGTGCCAGTTGGGCCAACTGCGCGGCCAACTGTTCGATCACGTCATCCACGCGGGTCAGGTTGGTCTCCGCGCCATTGAGTTTGAGCTCCGCCTCGTGGCGGCGTTGGTAGAGGCCGGAAATCCCTGCCGCCTCTTCCAGCACGCGACGGCGGGCCTTGGGTTTGGCATTGATCAACTCGGAGATTTGCCCCTGCCGCACCAGTGCGGGCGAATGCGCCCCGGTCGAGGCATCGGCAAAAAGCATCTGTACGTCGCGGGCGCGCACATCCTTGCCATTCACCTTGTAGGCCGAGCCCACATCCCGGGTGATGCGACGCACGATTTCGAGGTGGTCAGCCTCATTGAAAGCCGCAGGCGCAAGACGATCGGAATTGTCGATATGCACCGCGACTTCGGCAAAGCCGCGGGCCGGTCGTGTGGCCGCACCGGCAAAGATCACATCCTCCATCCCAGAGCCGCGCATGGAGGTGGGGCGGTTTTCGCCCATGACCCAGCGCAGAGCCTCAAGAAGGTTGGATTTACCACAACCATTGGGCCCCACAACTCCGGTCAGACCGTTCTGAATAAAGAGGTCGGTCGGGTCGACGAAGCTTTTGAAGCCGGTCAGTCTGAGCTTTGAAAACTGCACGTTACTCTCGGGCCGTCATTAAGGTGGTCGGTGATTCCGATCTTGGTTCTGCATCAGAGGGGGGCTTCCTTGCGGAGTCAATGCCAAACCCCACGATGTGCCCAGCAGTGCCAGGTTATCCACAAGATATTGCGCGGTTTCGCCGGCTGGCTCAGCGTTCGACCCAACGGAAGACATCACCATCGGCCTCAATGCGACCGATGGAAGGAAGGGTGAAGTGGGTCCCCAGTACGGTCAGGCCGCGCTCTGCCGAGGTCTCCAGCAGCTTGCGACGGGAGGTGACGGCGAGGTCGGCATCCCGGTCAAACTTGAAGTGCCACTGCGGATGCCGGCATTGCGCGCTGGTGTGGATCGCATCGCCGGTAATCACGGCCTCTTTTCCGCCGCTCTTAATCAGGATCGACACATGTCCCGGCGTGTGACCCGGCGTGGGCAATAGCGCGACGTGATCGCCCAAAGCATGCTCGCCTTCCACAAATTCCGCCTGACCCGCTGCAATCACCGGAGAGATGCTTTCTTCGTAATGTGGCAGGTCACGGCCGTTCAGCATTGCCTCATCCGCACGAGGCAACAGGTATTTGGCATTCGGGAAAGTCGGCACCCATTGGCCGTTCTCCAGGCGCGTGTTCCAGCCGATATGGTCTATGTGAAGATGCGTACAAAGGACATAGTCCACGTCCGCCGGCGTCACGCCCGCCGCCGTGAGCGCCGCCATGAAACGACCCCCAGACAGATCGTGCCAAAAGGGGAGGGATGCCGATGTCTTGTGATTGCCGACGCATGTATCAACGAGAATGATATGATCTGGCGTTTTTAACAGAAAAGCCTGCACGGGCAGAATCAACCGGCCCGTGTCTGCATCCACGCTTCCAGGTGCCAATGCTTCAATGATCCCTGCGACATCTATCGGCGCGTTGGGGAACAAATCTTGCGGCGGCAGGAAGAGACCGTGCCAATCAAGGATTCTCCAAATTTCTATGTCGCCCACGCGGGTTAGCATATTGAAATCCCTTGTACTAATTAGAGCGTATCGTGGCGCAATCATCCCGGCGCTGCGTCGTGATAATTGCACATCGCACGCCGCAAGCAAGCAAGAGGGTGTCGGAATCCAACTTGACGCGTCCCATCCCCGGGGCGCATACCTGACCGTGCAAGGTTCTGACGCGCTGGCAAAGCTGGCCGAGGATCAAATGGGAATGACGTGACGGCGGACCCAAACAGGGCGCCCATTCGTCAGCCGCCCCCGCGACTGTAAGCGGAGAGCCCCCCGCCCTGCGCCACTGGGTCAAAACCCGGGAAGGCGGCGGACCGGGCCACGACCCGCAAGCCAGGAGACCAGCCTTGCGACCGTCTAAAACACCTCGGGTGAGAGGTGCTAAAAGGAGAACAACTATGACCACGATGGTTCAAACCGGAACAAAGTCCGCAATTCTGCCTGCAGCTTTCGCGTTGATCTTGGGACTTGGCATCATGACGGTGTCCGGCCACGTGCAGGCTGCGGCCCTGCATGACGCGGCTCATGACGTGCGCCATGCCACCGGCTTTCCCTGCCACTGACGCAACAGATCTGAAAACATGTTTCAGAAAATTCTGACCAGCGCGTTGTTCGCTGGCTTCTGCGCGGGTCTGATTGCCGCCCTGCTGCAGATGGTGTTCGTGCAACCCGTGTTGTTGCATGCGGAACTCTATGAGGGCGGAGACCTCATCCATTTCGGTGCAGAGCCCAACAGCGCCCATCCCGAATTGCCCGGCATCGACCTGATGCGCGATGGGTTGAGCCTTCTGTTTTCCGCACTGATCTACGTTGGCTACGCCTTTATTCTGGTGGCAGGCATGAGTCTGGCTGCTGAACGAGGCCACCGGATCGACGCGCGCACCGGGATCATTTGGGGGCTCTGCGGTTTTATCGCGTTCCATCTCGCGCCTGCTGCGTCGCTGCCGCCCGAAGTGCCAGGCGTGGCCGCCGCCGACGTGGAATTGCGTCAGATGTGGTGGTTTGGGACAGTCGGCGCAACGGCCGTGGCGCTGATGCTCATTGGTCTTGCACGTGGGATGGTGCCTCTTGCAGTCGCCATCGTCCTCATCCTCGCCCCGCATGTGATCGGGGCACCGGAACCCGATACGTTCGTTGGCCCTGTACCGCCCGAGATTGCCGCGCTCTTTGCCAGCCGCGCGCTGGCTGTCGGCTTGGCGGTTTGGGTGGTCTTAGGGAGTCTTGCGGGATATTTCTGGGAACGGGAGACCATTGCCGAGACGCAGGCGGCTTGAATGGGACAGTGCCCCCGGTCAGATATCTACCGGGGGCTGACACCGGGGACGCATGATGCCAAAGACGCTGGTCTTTCTGATGATTGGTCTCTTCTTCGGAACAGGCCTTGGTTTCCTGTTCGCGGCCACCAGCGGGGCCGCCTTGGACGGCCACACGCACGAGCCGACCAACAGTGCTGTAAACGAACCTGCGGATCACGATCATTCTGCCATGAGCCATGATCACAGCCAGCTGATCAACACGAGCGGCCCCGTGCCGACCGTTGCGCTGGTGTTTCATCCCGACGGACCGCAGAGCCGCAACATGGAAATACGATTGGAAAACTTTGCCTTTGACCCCGTAGCAGTGAACGGCAAACACGTCGAAGGCTACGGTCACGCCCATGTCTATGTCAACGATACCAAGCTCGCACGTGTCTATGGCCCTTGGGTGCATCTGGAGGCGCTGCCGCCTGGCACCCATGAGGTGCGGGTCACACTAAACTCAAACAATCACTCTCAACTCGCCGTGAACGGCCAGCCCATCGAGGCCACCGCCACGCTCGTCATCGAATGAGGAGGACATAATGCCTGCAAAAATCCCTGCCACCGTCGTCACAGGATTTCTGGGCGCGGGAAAAACCACGCTGATCCGCCACATGCTGGAAAATGCGAACGGCAAGCGCATCGCGCTTATCATCAACGAATTCGGCGATCTGGGGGTGGATGGCGGCATTCTGAAGGGTTGCGGGATCGAAGGTTGCGCTGAAGAGGACGTGATGGAGCTTTCCAATGGCTGCATCTGCTGCACCGTGGCCGAAGACTTCGTGCCCACCATGGAGAAGCTGCTGGATCGCCCTGACGCGCCCGATCACATCGTGATTGAAACCTCCGGCCTTGCCCTGCCGCAACCTCTGGTGCGGGCGTTCAACTGGCCGGAAATTTCCACGCGCGTAACCGTAGATGGCGTGGTGACAGTAGTGGATGGCAAAGCCGTGTCCGAGGGCCGATTTGCTCATGATGTGGCCGCGGTCGATGCCCAGCGCGCGGCAGACGAAAACCTTGACCACGAAACGCCGCTGTCCGAGCTGTTCGAAGATCAGGTGGCATGCGCCGATATGATCGTGGTCAACAAGTCCGACCTTCTGGGCGACGCGGAAACCGGCGCACTGGTAAGCCGCTTGAAGGATGAAAGCCGCGATGGCGTGCAGGTTGTCCGCTCTACGATGGGTGCTCTGCCCCTCGATGTACTGTTGGGTCAGGGCATTGGCGCAGAGGCGGACATGGATGCCCGCCATGAGGTGCACCACCATCACCATCATGACGACGGCCAAGACCATGATGATGATCACCATCATGATCATGACCATCACCACCACCATGACCACGATCATGATGCGTTCGAGAGTTTCGTTGTCACCTTGGGCGAAGTCATGGATCCGACCGATTTCGCTCAGAAAGTGGCCGATGTGATACGCAGACATGACATCCTTCGGCTGAAGGGTTTCGCCGCGGTCGAAGGCCGCCCGATGCGCATGACCTTGCAGGCGGTGGGGCCCCGCGTTGACACCTATTACGATCGCCCATTCGGCGCAGACCCACGCGAAACCCGTCTTGTGGTGATAGGTCAGGTCGGTCTCAACCGGCCTGAGATCGAAGCCGCGTTGGCATCATGATCATCATCGAAGAGGCTGATCCCCGCGCGCCGGGCCCCCGCGCGCTGCTGGAGGCCAGTCACGCCCTGATGCAAGAGATGTTTCCGCCCGAGGAAAACTATTTCCTCGACATTGAAGAGCTGTGCGCCGAGGACATCGCGTTCTTTGCCGCCCGCGAGGGCGATACGACGCTGGGCACGGGCGCACTGTCGATGAAAGGCGACTACGCCGAAATCAAATCCATGTTCACCGCCCCTGAGGCCCGGGGCAAAGGCGTCGCCGCCGCCATCCTGCGCGCCTTGGAAGACACTGCGCGCGCCCGCGACATACCGGTGCTCAAACTCGAAACCGGCGATCCGCTCGACGCTGCCGTACGCCTTTACGAGCGCGCGGGGTTCACCCGCTGCACCATCTTCGGCGACTACGCACCGAACGGCTCTTCCGTCTACATGGAAAAACCTCTGACATAACGCGCACCCATATGTTTCACCTTCCCAGACATATTCCCGCCGGAGGCACCGGATCGCACCACACGCGCTGGTATTCGACATAATGCATCTGCTTGCCGCCACCCCCGGCCGTGTTGACGACGGCAAGGACCCGGTCGACCTGGGGCAGACCCCGGCGGACATTGTGGTCGTTTCTGCCGCCGACACCGAACTCGCTGCGCTCTCCGAAGCACGCGCTGAACTGGAGACCCCGCCCACTTTGCGGCTGGCCAATATCACCCAGCTGGGTCACCCAATGTCGGTCGATCTGCATCTCGACACATGCGGCACCAAAAGCCGCCTTGTGATCGCCCGCGTCCTCGGGGGAACAGGCTATTGGAAATATGGCTGCGAACAATATGCTGCGCGGTGTCATGAAGCGGGCGTGCCGCTTGCTCTTCTACCGGGCGATGACAAACCCGATGCGGACCTTCGGGCGCTTTCGACTGTCTCGGATGAAGACTATGATGCGCTTTGGGCATATCTCGTGGAGGGCGGCCCCGAAAATTCCGCCAATTTCCTGAGGTACGCTCAGGCGATGCTGGATGGCGGTGACACGCCCGCCGCGGCCAGCCCCCTTCTGCGCGCTGGCGTCTACTGGCCCGGCGCGGGCATTGCTGACCTGTCAGCGGCGCAAAATGCATGGGCTGATGGTAACCCGGTGGTCCCGATCATCTTCTACCGTGCGCTGGTTCAAGGTGCTGGCCTGAACCCGATCAACCGGTTGGTGAGGGCACTGATGCAGAACGGCCTCAACCCGTTGCCGGTCTTTGTTGCATCGCTCAAGGATCCCGTCTCGGTTGCCACCTTTACGCAGCTCTTTGCGGCAGCGCCGCCTTCGGTGATTCTGAACGCCACATCTTTCGCAGTAGGCTCGCCGCAAACCGGTGATGCCAGTCCCGACAACCCACTCACCATGGCGCAAGCAAACAGTGCGCCGGTTTTTCAGGTTGTTTTGGCCAGCACCTCGGAAGACGCGTGGGCAGACGGCCTCACCGGCCTATCGGGGCGCGATATCGCCATGAACGTGGCTCTCCCCGAGGTCGATGGCCGCATCCTCTCTCGCGCGATCAGCTTCAAGGGTGAGGCGTTCTTTGATGAAGCCACCCAATGCCCCATCGCCACTTACCGCGCGCAGGGGGATCGCGTGGCCTTCGTGGCGGAACTGGCCGCCAATTGGGCCCGCCTGCGAACAACTTCCGTCACGGCGCGCAAAGTGGCGCTGATCCTTGCAAACTATCCTAACAAGGACGGACGGCTGGCCAATGGCGTGGGCCTCGACACCCCCGCCGGTACGGTGGAAGCGCTCACTCAGATGACGTCAATGGGCTACGGCATCGACGGTGCACCGCAGGATGGCGATGCGCTGATGCAAGCCATCTTGGACGGCCCCACCAACTGGCTCACCGACCGCGCAGAGAAAAGAGGCGGCGAAACGCTGTCCCTGGCCAACTACCAGGCGATGTTCAACGATCTGCCATGGGCGCTGAAGGACCAGATAACCACGCGCTGGGGCGCACCCGAGGACGATCCGTTTTTCAACGGCGAGGGCTTCAAACTCTCCATTCTGCGCTACGGCAATGTGGTCGTGGGTGTCCAGCCCGCTCGAGGCTACAACATTGATCCAACCGACAGCTACCATTCCCCTGATCTTGTCCCACCGCACAACTATCTAGCCTTCTACGCGTGGCTGCGGAGAGAGTTCGGTGCCAACGCCGTCGTCCACATGGGCAAACACGGCAACCTGGAATGGCTGCCGGGCAAGGCTCTCGCGCTGAGCCGGGACTGCTGGCCCGAGGCGATCCTGGGCCCCTTGCCCCATGTCTACCCCTTCATCGTCAACGACCCGGGCGAAGGCACGCAAGCCAAACGTCGGGCGCAGGCGGTGATTATCGATCACCTCACCCCGCCCCTGACGCGCGCCGAAACCTATGGGCCGCTTAGGGATCTTGAGGCTCTGGTGGACGAATACTACGAGGCCGCGGGCGTTGATCCGCGTCGGATCGATCACTTGCGTCGCGAGATCCTTTCGCTAAGTTCTGCCACCGGGCTCGACCGCGATATCGGGATGTCCGGTGAGGATGAAGACCGCGATCTGGCCAGGCTCGACGCCTATCTGTGCGAACTCAAGGAGGCGCAGATCCGCGACGGCCTGCATGTTTTCGGCCAGTCCCCGACAGGCGACCAGTTGCGCGATCTGACTATCGCCATGGCACGCGTGCCCCGAGGTGAAGGCAAAGAGGGAGACGCCTCCTTTATCCGTGCCTTGGCCGACGATCTGGGCCTCGATTTCGACCCACTCGATTGCGATATGGCCGCGCCCTGGACCGGGCCAAAACCCGCAACACTCGCCCACCTCACCGATGACCCCTGGCGTAGCACCGGGGATACTGTCGAACGATTGGAACTCTTGGCCATTAAGGCCCTACGGGACGGTGGGCGGGGCGACGCGGGCCTTGGCCCGCGAGCGTCGTCCGTCGTCCAGACCATCCAAAACACAATAGAACCGGCCATCACAGCCTGCGGCCCGGACGAAATGAAAGGCCTGCTCACAGCCCTCGATGGTCGTTTCGTTCCCCCGGCCCCGTCGGGCGCACCAACAAGAGGTCGGCTCGATGTGCTGCCTACGGGCCGCAATTTCTTCTCGGTCGACAGCCGTGCTGTGCCCACCCCAACCGCATGGGCCCTGGGATGGAAATCGGCCAACTTGCTGATTGAAAAGCACCTGCAAACCCATGGCGACTGGCCCCGTACGATGCTGCTCACGGCATGGGGTACGGCCAATATGCGGACCGGCGGCGATGACATTGCGCAGGCTCTTGCCTTGATGGGCGTCAAACCAAAATGGGACAATGCCAACCGCCGTGTCACGGGGTTTGACATCCTGCCGCAAGGTGTGCTGGGTCGTCCGCGCGTTGATGTCACGCTGCGCATTTCCGGTTTCTTCCGCGATGCGTTCCCGCAGCTTATCTCGCTTTTCGACAGCGCCGCTCAGGCCGTCATGGCGCTTGATGAACCGGGTGACCTTAACCCAGCAGCATCTAATGCCCGCCAAGAGGGTGCTGGCCCACGTATCTACGGATCCAAACCCGGGTCCTATGGCGCTGGGCTTCAGGCGATGATTGATGAACGGCTATGGACAGACAAGGCCGATCTGGCCGAGGCTTATCTGACATGGGGCAGCTACGCCTATGGCGCGCGCGATGCCGGAACTGCCGATCGGGCCGGGTTTGAGGCGCGGCTCAGCCAGACAGAGGCGATCGTTCAAAATCAGGACAACCGCGAACACGATATACTCGACAGCGATGATTATTATCAGTTCGAAGGCGGTGCGGCGGCGGCGGTGGCTACGCTTCAAGGACGCGACCGCCCGATCTATCACAATGACCATTCCCGCCCAGAACGTCCCCTGATCCGAACGCTCGATGATGAGATCGCCCGCGTCGTCCGGTCCCGCGTCGTAAACCCCAAATGGATCAATGGGGTCAAACGGCACGGCTACAAGGGTGCCTTTGAGATGGCCGCCAGCGTCGATTACCTTTTCGCCTTTGCTGCCACGACAGGTGCTGTGAAGGACCACCATTTCGACATGGTGGAGGCAGCGTTTCTGGAAGACGACGACACGCGCCAGTTCATTGAGGATCACAACGCCCCAGCGCTCAAGGAGATTGCCGAGAGGTTGCAGGAAGCCATTGATCGGGACCTCTGGGTGCCGCGGTCAAACTCCGCCCGCGCGCGGATTGAGGCGCTGGTGCGATGACGCATGGGGATCGTGCTTTGATTGGAAAAGCCTGCGCTTTATGGTCAGGTCGGAAAGAGGAGAGATGCGATGACTGATGATTCAGCCCGCCACGCGGAGAAGATGGCCAAGAAGAAGGCCGCGCGCGACAAGATCATGGCGACCAAGACCGACAAGAAGGGCTTGATCATGATCCATACCGGCAAGGGGAAGGGCAAATCCTCAGCCGCCTTCGGCATGATCTTTCGCTGCATCGCACATGACATGAAATGCGCGGTCGTGCAGTTCATTAAGGGGGGCATGTCCACCGGGGAACGGGATCTGATCACGCGTCAGTTCACGGATATCTGCGCCTTCCACACCATGGGCGAAGGCTTCACCTGGGAAACCCAGGACAAGGAGCGCGACATTGAGATGGCCCAGGCGGCCTGGGAAAAGGCCAAGGAATTGATCCGGGATGACAGCCACCACATGGTTTTGCTAGATGAGATCAACATCGCGCTACGCTATGACTATATCGACGTGAATGAGGTGGTTGCATTTTTGCAGGCCGAAAAGCCCGAGATGACCCACATTGTAATGACCGGTCGGAACGCAAAGGATGAGCTGATCGAAATCGCCGATCTGGTGACCGAAATGGAGCTTGTTAAGCATCCATTCCGGTCGGGGATCAAGGCTCAGATCGGGGTCGAGTACTGAGTGCTGATCACAGTCTGCGCGGCAGGGTCAGAACCGATACGCCGCGCCAAAGACGAGGTCGAGCGTGGCGTAATCTGTCCGAAGCGAAGCGCCGGCGGGCGACCGCAAGGATTGGCTGCCCGCATCGAAGTAACGCAATTCACCATTGATCGACCAACGCTCACTGACAGGGACTTCGGCGCCTAGCATAAGCTGATAGCCGAACATGCCGGTTTTGCTGTACTCCCCAATGGGGCCGGTTTGAACGTCGAAATCAATTTCTGTGACATAGGCCAGACCCGCACCGATGTAAGGCGTCACACCGAGTGTGCCGATGGGGGAGAAGTCGTAGTAGCCGTTTACAGCCAATGTGGTTGATGCAAGATCACCCGTAATGCCCAGTTTGCCATCCGCATCTCCCGTCCGATAAGTGTATTCAAGTTCAGACCGGAACGGGCTGTCAACGAAATCGTAGCCGAATGCCGTTCCGGCAATGACCCCTGTGTCGAAACCGACTTTGCCAAGGGCAGCGCCGGATAGGTTCGCATCGGAAAGGAATGATGCGCCACCCAGCACTCTTAGATAAAATCCGTCATTGTTATCTTGGGCCGCTGCCAGCATCGGCGCGCCGGCAATGCAAAGGGCGCAGCCCGCAGCGCGGACTGGGAAGGGAATATTCATTTCGGTATGTCTCCTTGCGACATGCTTGTTTGAGCGAATGCGCGTTGCATGGAGAATTTGTGCGCAAAGCCGTGAAGGCCAGCACGTTTGCACCAACAGACACTTTTCCTGCACCAGATGCAGGGCCTGCGCTTGGGGTCAGTCTTGTGCGGCGGTCTTCAAAGCATTGCGTAGGGCTGCACGATAGCTGCGACTGACAGGCAGAACCGGGCCGCCAACCGTTTTACAGAAAACCCGGCCGTTTTCCGTTGTCACTTCATCAACATATGTCAAAGACACCCAGTGGGAGCGGTGGATCTGAAGGCCCGCGTTTTGACCGAGAAGCGCCACCGCTTGTCCGAAGGGAAACAGGATCAGCGCTTCCCCTTCGGTGGTGTAAACACGCAGGTAATGCAATTCTGCCGATAGCGCGACTATTCTGCGCCCAAGCCGCCCAGGGACACGCGACCAGAATTCTGTCGCCAGAGCGTCAGGCGTGACGGGCGCTTCGACCGCGGGTTCAACCGATGCCGGGCGAGGCACCTTTCGCAGGCTTGACGCATTGATGAGAAGCCAGGTCAGGGCGGTTGGCACGAAGAAATGTGCCAGCTCGGAAACCGCATCCAAAAGAATCGGACCGCCATCCGCATCCACGGACCCTTCCGCCTGGAACAGGGCGTCCACGACCAGTGCCAGTGGAGAAAACAACAGCGATGCGATGACAGAGGCAAAAAGCAGTTGGGCGATAACGGGAGAGCGTCCAACGGCCGGGACCCGTCCCAACAGCATCTGAGAGACCGCAAGAAGGAAGATTAATGGGCCGACATGCAACGCCCAGAAGCCGAGAGCCGACAGCTTGTCGAGGCCATCAGCCGCGCTTAGGTTGAGCCATGTCAACGCAAGAGTTACCCCCGTTGCGCACAGAAGGAGATAGGGCCCCCAGGTCAGATCACTCAGCCAGTTATGTGTCTGGTGCGGTTCTGGTGGCATGTCAGGTAGCGTGTCCGCGGAGCGCGTCATCAATCGATACTCGATCTGAGAGGTTGGATGGGTTTTCGACCGTGATACGAAGACCTAGTGCCGAACCAGACAAATGCGACCGCCACCTCACCATGATGTGAGCGGAAAGATAGGAGAAAACTTTAATTGTCAGACAATTGAATTCATGCAAGCATGGCTCTCACATGGCTAACGACAAGGGCCAAATTCGCGCCACGCGAGGGAGGAGAAAACATGAATTTAAGACCAGATCCAACATTTTACCCCACGGCCACAATGGCCATGGAAGCGCCTGCGGAAACGCTCGCTTTTACTTTGATGCTCAGTCCCGATGGGTCGCAGCCCGATGGTTTGGCAGTTGTGGATGTCGACCCCAAGTCGAAAACCTATGGAGAAATCGTCCATCAGGTGATCATGCCCAACAAAGGCGATGAATTTCACCATTTCGGCTGGAATGCCTGTTCTTCGGCTCTGTCACCGCTCACGGGGCATGCGTTCCTCGAACGTCGCTATTTGATCATACCCGGCATCCGCTCTTCCCGGATCTATGTGATTGACGTCAAGGAGCCGCTGAAGGCCAAGATCCACAAGATCATCGAACCCGAAGAAGTGTTCGAGAAGACAGGCTATTCACGCCCTCACACCATCCATTGCGGACCGGAAGGCATCTATGTGTCCACCCTTGGTGGTGGCGGCGAGGACGGCACCGATGGACCGCCCGGTATCTTCATCATGGATTGCGAGACGTTCGAAATCCTGGGCCGCTACGAGATGGATCGTGGCAAACAGGAAAAGCACTACGATTTCTGGTGGAACCTGCCGCGCGACTACATGGTGAGCTCGGAATGGGCGCTGCCGCCGCAGTTCGAAGGCGGAATCGTGGCAGAGGACCTTCTTTCCAACAAGTACGGCCACGTGATCCATTTCTGGAACCTGCGGGAGCGCAAGAATGTGCAGACCATTGATCTGGGTGCGAACCACCAGATGGCACTGGAAATCCGGCCTGCACATGATCCGTCCAAGAACCACGGCTTCGTCGGCGTAGTGGTCGACACGACCAACCTGCAAGGCTCGATCTTTACCTGGTGGCAGAAAGAAGATGGCACGTTTGACGCCAAGAAGGTTATCACCATTGATCCGCGCCCGGAGAAGGCTGAAAACCTGCCTCCGCTCCTGCAAGGGTTTGAGGCGGTACCGCCGCTGGTGACGGATATCGACCTGAGCCTGGACGACAGGTTCCTTTACGTGGCGTGCTGGGGCCTGGGCGAGATGCATCAATACGATGTGTCTGACCCGTTCAATCCCAAATTGACCGGCAAAGTGGAACTGGGCGGAATTGCCCGTGGGGCCAATCACCCCAATGGCAAGCCTTTTGTCTACGGCCCGCAGATGGTGGAGATCAGCCGCGACGGCAAACGCGTCTACTGGACGAACTCGCTGTACTCCACGTGGGATGATCAGTTCTACCCCGATGATGAAGGCGGGCAGATGGTCATGGCCAATGTGGGCGAAAACGGCGGTTTGGAACTCGACAAGGACTTCTACGTGGAGTTCCCGGATGGCTATCGCAGCCACCAGATCCGGCTTGAGGGCGGCGACTGTTCGACTGACAGTTTCTGCTATCCCAACGTCTAATCGCTGATGGAAGAAGCGAGCCTCACGGCCCTTTGGTGGGCCGTGATCGCATCAGGTATGTATCACGGGGTCAATCCAGGGATGGGTTGGCCCCTAGCCGTGTCGGCCGCGCTGATGGAACGCAGCTATTCCAGTCTCTACCGGGCGCTGGGCCTTTTGGCATTGGGCCATCTGATCGCTATGACCGCGATCCTTTTGCCCTTCTCCCTGATGTTTGCACTGGTCGAATATCAGCGTCAGATTCAGATTGGCGCCGCCATTCTCGTCATCGGCATGGGCGTCTACCTGCTGATCAACCGACGCCATCCACGCATGCTGGCACGCGTGAAACCACACCGGCTTGCGCTTTGGTCTTTTCTTGCGGCCATGGCCCATGGTGCCGGTTTGATGCTGGTGCCGATTTATCTGGGAATTGGCAACCACGCCACGATGGAAGGCGGGCACCACGCGGCTTTTCAGTTGATGGGATCGAACACCGCTGTCGCCTTTGGCGTGGCGCTCGTACATACGCTGGCAATGATTGTGTCGGGCGGGGCCTTCGCTGTGGGTGTCTACCACTGGCTGGGGCTCAAATTCTTGCAGCGCAGTTGGTTCAATCTTGATTTGGTTTGGGCGCTGAGCCTGATCCTCGTGGGTGTATTGTCGCTTTTTGCCTTGAATTGAATCTGACGACGCAACCTGGTCTGACCTTGCATCTTCATTTTTCCAAAAATACTCATGGCGCAGCATCGCCGCCAAAGGACGTTCCATGCCCAAACACCGCCTGCTCACCGAATTCGGCATCGGCACATCGCTGCGCCGGGAGGACTACACGGAGGCCGCGCAGCGCGCGCTGAAAGATGCGCTCTGGCGTAACTCCATCAATCTCGCGGAACTCTTTGGGTGCCCGAAGGAGGCAATGATTATCGACGCAGAGGTCGCTGTGCAAGAACCAACCCGGGTGGATTGCGACAGCCTCAAATCCGTCTTCCCTTATGGTCAGATCACGGTCACGGCCACGCATGGCGGTCTCAACGTCCCGCGCCCCGTGGGCCCGCCCACGGTCATCGCAAACGCGGCCATTTCGGTCAGCCTTGATCTGGAGAAATGTGATGCCTGATCAACGCTTTATCCTCGAAATGGGCATGGGCAATGACCTGCACGGAATGAACTACCAAAAAGCGGCAGCCCGCGCGATTGAAAGTGCTCTGCGCCGATCCACCCTGCCGATCTTTGAGGCCACTGGCATCAGCCATACCGAGATGCGTGTGGTCGTCACCATTGGCGTGCAGGAGCCGGGCGCTCTGGATACCGATACGCTGGCCCTGAGCCTGCCGCGCGGGCGCGCCAGAGTGAAGGCGGTCAAAGGCGGGCAGAACGTCATCAACCCCGAAACGGGCGAGACCCTGGTCATCGCCACCGCGGCGGTAGAGGCGTTTTTGCCCAGTCAAACCAAAGCGTTCAAACCCGTTGGTTGATACATCGTCGCAGGGTATCAAAAGGATTGGTCATTTTTAGTGACCGCCTTAACTTGAGGTCCATGCCGTTTCAGAAAGTGACACCAGAAAAACTCTCCTCCGCTGTGACGCGTCAGATTGAGAAACTGATCCTGCGCGGCATTCTGCGGCCAGGGGAACGATTGCCGTCAGAACGGGAACTGGCCGACCGATTGGGCGTGTCCCGGCCGTCTTTGCGCGAGGCGGTGGCAGAGCTTCAAAACAAGGGTTTGCTCACGTCGCGCGCGGGCTCCGGCATTTTCGTCGCCGAGGTCCTCGGAAATGCGTTTTCCGATGCGCTAGTGCAGCTTTTCGCAGGGCATGAAGAGGCCGTGTTTGACTATCTGTCGTTCCGCCGCGATCTCGAAAGTCTTGCGGCCGAACGTGCCGCGCGTTTCGCCTCTGATACCGACCTGGCCGTGGTGGCTGAGGTATTTGACAAGATGGAAGCCGCTCATGCCAAGTCGAACCCATCCGAGGAGGCGCAGCTGGACGCGGAATTCCACATGGCAATCCTAGAGGCGAGCCATAATGTGATCATGCTCCACATGATGCGGTCGATGTTCCAATTGCTGCGCGAAGGTGTGTTCTACAACCGCCAGATCATGTTCAAGCAACGGACCACGCGCGATGCCCTCCTGGACCAGCATCGCGCCATCAACGATGCCTTGCAGGCGCGTGACCCGGACACGGCCAAAGCCGCCGTCGTGGCGCATCTGGATTTCGTCACGTCTTGTCTGCAAGATCAGCAAAGGGCCGACCACAATGAGTCTGTTGCCAAGCAGCGGTTGGAACACGAACAATCGCGATAGGCTCGACACGAAGTAGCCCCTGATTCCATTTCTTCTTGCTCAAAAATACTCATTTCCAAAACATGTCCCGAGAAACGGTTTTTTCGGCGCGGGCTTTGCTGCGCCCGCGAAATCAATGCTTTATCTGCGTGAACCCTTGTGCTAGAGTTGAGGGATAAGAAAAAGCCAACCGAAAAATCGGTGGCCTGAGGCAGAAACGAGCAGGTTCATGAGAACCAGGACAGGACAGCTGGCCCGACGGGCCATTGTTGCGTTCGCGATCATCTGGATGGTCGTGATCGTACCCCTTTCGGCGATGGCCGCACCCTATGCCGCGCTGGTGATGGATGCGCGCTCAGGCGAGGTGCTGCATTCGCGCAATGCCGACACGCGGCTGCATCCGGCATCCCTGACCAAGATGATGACGCTTTACGTGGTGTTTGAGGCGGTCGAGAACGGAGAGATCGGGCTGGATACCCCTGTCAAAATCTCCAAGTTCGCGGCAAGTGAACCTCCGTCAAAGCTGGGCCTGCGCGCCGGGCAGACGATCAAACTGCGCTATCTCATTCGCGCGGCGGCGGTTAAGTCGGCAAATGACGCCTCCACCGCGCTGGCCGAAGCCATTGAAGGGTCCGAGGCCCGTTTTGCCCGCCGCATGAACCGCACGGCCAAGGCCCTGGGCATGACGCGGACGCATTTCAAGAACGCCCATGGCCTTACAGAGTCCGGCCACCTTTCGACAGCGCGCGACATGACGATCCTGGGGCGGCATCTGTTTTACGACTATCCGCAGTATTACAATCTCTTCTCCCGCATCACCGCTGATGCTGGCGTCAGCACGGTGCGGCATACCAACCGCAAGCTGTTGCAATCCTATCGCGGCGCAGACGGAATCAAGACGGGTTATACACGCGCTGCTGGGTTCAACCTGACCGCAAGTGCCGAACGCGGCGGGGAGCGGATCATCGTGACCGTTTTTGGCGGGCGATCGACCTCATCGCGCAACGCCAAGGTGGCCGAACTTCTGGATCTGGGATTCCGCCGCGCGCCAAGCCGCGTGGCTTTGTCACGACCGTCCAAACCGCCCTATCTGGGCCGTGCCAATGAAGGCGATGTTCCGGGTGGGTTTGGCAAGAAAATCCGTCTCGTGGGCGCCGCTGCGGTCAAACGCAGCCTCAGGCCCAAATCGCGTCCGAGCACTGACACCCAAGAAGAACTGTTGATCGCCGAGGCGCAGGAACAAAAAGATCTGGCCGCCAAGATTGCCGCAGCCATTGCCGACAACGTGGAACCAGATCTGGTGCCCACGCCCAAACCGGAGCCCGTCGTTCTGGCGGAGGCCTTGCTGAGCGACATTCGTGCCCGCACCAACCCCAAGGTCACGCCCCAACTGCGCCCGGTATCACTGGTAGAGACCTATGCCGCGCGCAAACCCCAAGCGGGCGATCCGGCCAGTGACCCCGTACAGACCGTGGTGGAGCGTGTCTCGACCTCCGGCGGGCGGCATTGGGGCATCACGGTGGGCCGCTATGGCAGTGAATATGAGGCGCGGCAGGTGCTGTTGAAGGTCGCGCTCAATGAGATGACAACACTGGATGGCAGCCTGCGCAAGGTGCTGCGCCGCCCCACCGGGTTTGACGCCAACTTCATGGGGCTGACGCGAGAGACGGCGGAACTGGCCTGTCAAAGGCTTCAGGCCAAACAGATCACCTGCCTGATGTTGCAGCCCGACGCGGGCTGACCCGCTGGCAAAGCGGGCCGTTTCGTGACACACGGGCGCCCATGTCTGACAATTACGACCCGCCACAGGACCCGTTGGAGGTTCTTCACGACGATCATGAAATCCTGATCGTGGCCAAACCGGCCGGGCTGTTGTCTGTTCCGGGTAAGGGCGCGCATCTGGCGGATTGCCTGCTGGCGCGCGTACAGGATGTCTTCCCCACTGCTCTTCTGGTGCATCGTTTGGATCGGGACACATCGGGTGTGATGGTTTTTGCGCTCACGCCTCACGCTCAGAGGCATCTGGGTCTGCAATTTGAGAAACGGCAAGTGAAGAAAACCTACGTTGCGCGCGTCTGGGGGCGGTTGGATCCGAAGACGGGCGAGGTCGATTTGCCCTTGATCGTGGATTGGCCAAACCGGCCGCGGCAGATGGTGTGTCATGAGACAGGCAAGCCTGCGCAGACGGCGTGGCGTGTTTTGAAAGCAAATGATGCGGAAAGCCGGGTGAGGTTGATGCCCAAAACCGGGCGCAGCCATCAATTGCGCGTGCACATGCAGGCTTTGGGGCATCCTATCTTGGGCGATCCTTTCTATGCGGAAGGGGACGCGCGCACGTTTGAGCGGTTGATGCTGCATTCTGAAGAATTGCGGTTGAGGCACCCGGATGGTGGCGCGGGCATGACATTCCGGCAGAAAGCGCCGTTCTGACGTGCTGAGCCGCGCCCGTCTAAGCGTTCTTGAGAAGATGCGCTTCCATGGCCGCGAGCCCTTCGTCCAGGCCCGTCCGCCCAAACCCCAGCCGGAACCGGTCCGTTGGTGTCTCGCTCAATTCGGACGAATAGATCGTACTGGGCAAAAGCAGCACCCCTGCCTCTTCCACCAGCCTTTGACAGAAGGCCTCCACCCCATCGGCGCCCAGATAACGCGGAAAGGCCATGCAGGATCCATCGGGGCGCCGCCAATCGAAAAGGTCCGGGAAGCGGGCGAAGAACGCCTCCCACTTGGGCAGGTTTTCATCAACGATGGCGTTGTTACGGGCGAGGATCTTCTTGCGGGCTTTGAGGCCGATCAACGCCAACCGCTCGCTCGGCCCGGAATTGCAGATCGACAGGTAGTGCTTCAGCCGCTCCATCTTGGAGAGCACATCTGGGTCCTGACACGCGATCCATCCGACCCGCAAACCTGGCAAACCAAAGCTCTTCGACATCACACCCAACGACAGCCCGCGCTCATAGACATCCGCGATGAAGGGTAGATGCTGCGCGTCGCTTGGCCCGAGCCCATTGAAAATCTCATCATGCAGGATCCAGATGCCGTGCTGACGGCACAGATCAATCAGCGCATTATAACGATCGAGCGGCAGGATCGTGCCCGTGGGGTTATGCGGAAAATTGATGGTCAGAAGCCGCGTGTTGGGCCGGATCGCGGCTTTGACGCGGTCAATATCAAGAGACCATCCATCATTGGGGTCGAGCGGCACGCCGGTCGCCTCGCAAATCGCGAGAGGCAGACTTTCATGAGACTGGTAGTTGGGCGTCACAACAATGGCGTGACTGTCCGCCTCCAGAAGCACGCGGTTGGCGGCGAAAATTCCTTCGCTGGCACCGGCAAAGCAGAGGATGTTTTCCGCATTCTGTGCCGCATAGGTGCCTGCTATCGCCTCCCGCAGATCGGGCGCGCCAAAGGTTTCTGTGTAACCGAGCCACATGGTTTCAAATCCCTCGCGGTCCTCCGGGGAGGCCAGCGCCAAAAGCTCCGTCAGGGACAGGCTTTGCGCATCCGAGGCGGTCATGTGGTAGCGGGCGGAAAACTCCCATTTGGCGAAATGAGTTTCCAGACGGAAATCGGGAAGGCTGGGCATCGGCAGGCACCTTTGGTCAGACGCCCCTCGCTACCGCGCGTTGCTTGGTTTGTGAACCCTTTCCCCGCCTCATGCGATCCGCTACTCCTTTGATACGTCGAGCTCGAAGGAAACGCATGAGACCTGTCCGACTACTGTCCGGCATTCTGACCGTTGGGGCATGGACATTGCTCAGCCGGATCCTTGGCTTTGCACGCGACGTGCTGATCGCAGGGCTCATTGGGCCTGGCATGGTGATGGACGCCTTTGTCGCAGCCTTCCGATTGCCCAACATGTTCCGCCGGTTCTTTGCCGAAGGGGCGTTCAATGCGGCCTTTGTACCGATGTTTTCCAAACGCATCGAAGCCCATGACAATCCGGAGGCGTTTGCAAGCCTCGCGATGAGCGGTCTCGCCCTCGTGCTACTCTTTCTGACCGGGGTGTCGATGATTTTCATGCCCGCGCTGGTTTACGTGACAGCAGAAGGGTTCTGGGGCGATCCGCGATTTGATCTGACCGTGGACTACGGGCGGATTGTCTTCCCCTACATCCTGTTCATTTCCCTCGCCGCGCTGTTTTCCGGCGTTCTGAACGCAACAGGCCGCTTTGCCGCTGCCGCTGCTGCGCCCGTGCTGCTGAATGTCATGCTCGTCATTGCCATGACCGCTGCATGGTGGATGGGCGATGAGGTGGTGCTAGCCTTGGTCTGGACCATCCCCTTTGCCGGTATCGCGCAATTGGTTCTGGTCTGGAGTGCAGCCGGAAAAGCCGGGATCAACATCCGGCCTGTCCGGCCCCGCTGGACGCCAGAGATCGCGCAACTGGTGCGGATCGCCATTCCAGCCGCCTTGGCGGGCGGTGTGGTGCAGATCAACCTGCTGGTGGGTCAGTTGGTGGCATCGAACTACGAAGGGGCGATCAGCTGGCTTTATGCAGCTGATCGACTTTATCAACTTCCTCTCGGCGTGGTGGGTATCGCGGTGGGGATTGTCTTGTTACCGGACCTGTCGCGGCGGTTGCAGGCCAAGGATGACGCTGGCGCCAAGGAAGCATTTTCCCGTGCGGGGGAGATTTCGCTGGCCCTGACCATCCCCTGTGCCGTGGCGCTCATGGTGATCCCGTTGCCCATCGTGTCGGTTTTGTTTGAACGCGGGGCGTTTGACACCGACGACACCGCCGCGACCGCGCTGGCGGTCACGATCTATGGCCTCGGCCTGCCCGCCTTCGTGCTGCAGAAAATCCTGCAACCGCTCTACTTCGCGCGTGAAGATACCAAAAGCCCGTTCCGCTATGCCGTGGTCGCCATGGTGATCAATGCGGTACTGGCGGTGGGGCTTGCCTATTTCATTGGCTGGATCGCAGCGGCGATTGCCACGACGGCGGCAGGCTGGGCGATGGTCTGGCTTTTGGCGCGGGGTGCGCGGCCCATGGGGGATGTGGCACGGTTTGACGTCGGGTTGCGGCGGCGCATGTGGCGCATCTGCGCGGCCTCCGCCGTTATGGGCGTTGTGCTTTGGCTGATCTCGGCTTTCGGGACCCCGTTCTTCGGGTTGGCAGGTTGGCGTTGGCTTGCCCTTCTGGCGATGATCGCGGGTGGTGTGGCAACCTATCTGGCCGCCGGTCAGATCCTCGGCGCGTTCAAACTGTCGGAATTTCGAACAGCGCTACGTCGCAACCGCAAGACTCGTCCATAAAGGGGTGCAAAGCAGTTAGCCGCGACGGATCTTTTCCCTCAGCCGCACCATGGCGCCGGGCAGGAGCAAGAACGACATCGAAAACCCCGCAGCAAACCCCGCGATGTCAGCCACCCAGTCCAACCCCGCCCCGAAAAGCAGACCAAATACCAGCTGAATGCCGACCAAGAGACCGATGAGCGTGAAGGCCTGTGCTTGCTGCGCGCCGACTTCCCCCAGCCGCAACCATAGCAAACAGGTAAACCCGCCGATCAGACCATAGACTCCAGGAAAGGCCCCGATCAGTCCTGGCCCATCGGGCACGAACACAGCGTAGGCCAAAGCCCCGAGGATGCAGGACCCGAAGAACAGGATCAACAAAGCCACCTGCCCCATCCGTTCCCCCACAAACTTGCCCATGGCAAGGGTCATGACGGCGGCGAAAATGAAGTGGGTGAACCCTGCATGCAAAAACGGATAGGTCACGAAGCGAACCACGAAATCGAAGCGCAGGCTGCCCGTTTCCATCATCCACGTCACGGCGCGCGAACTAAACCCGTATTCCTGAATCGCTGCCAGCCGCCAGCCCACAGCGCCGGGTCCACCCAGAATGCCCCTTTCGCCCATCATGAACGCGCCTTCCACCAATGCCATGATCAAAACCAACACCATCACCGCCGGCGGCAGCGGGTTGACTGGGCTTTCGTTCAAACCATCGGAATGCATGGACATGTTTGGGCGCTCCTTGACGCGGGGTGCGGCCAGACGTAAGCGAGGCGGACGGAAATTTCCAGCATGGAGCATCAGGCCATGAATGAAGGCCAGTTCACACCGCGCGTGTTCTCGGGCATCCAGCCATCTGGCGGGTTGACGCTTGGCAACTACCTTGGCGCGATGAAGCGTTTCGTGGACATGCAGGAAGAAGATTACGAGACGATCTACTGCATGGTCGATCTGCACGCGATTACCGTCTGGCAGGATCCCGAAAAGCTGCGCCAGGCCACGCGAGAGCTCTGCGCAGGGTTCATCGCAGCAGGCCTTGATCCGGCCAAATCCATCTTGTTTAACCAATCACAAGTCGCCGAGCATGCGCAGTTGGGCTGGATCTTTAACTGTGTCGCGCGCATGGGCTGGATGAAGCGGATGACGCAGTTCAAGGACAAGGCGGGCAAGAATGCCGAGAATGCCTCCTTGGGCCTCTTTGGTTATCCCGCGCTCATGGCTGCTGATATTCTGCTATATCACACGACCCATGTGCCGGTGGGTGAGGATCAGAAACAGCATTTGGAATTGACGCGCGACATCGCGATCAAGTTCAATAATGACTTTGGCGTGGATTTCTTCCCGGTCACCGAGCCAGTGATCGAGGGTGCTGCCACGCGGGTGATGAGCCTGCGGGATGGCACAAAGAAAATGTCGAAATCCGACCCTTCGGATATGTCACGCATCAATCTGACGGATGATGCTGACACGATCGCCAAGAAGATCCGCAAGGCCAAGACCGATCCGGAACCTTTGCCATCTGAAGTCGCAGGGCTGGCCGACCGGCCAGAAGCGCGCAACCTGATCAATATCTTCGCCGCGCTGTCGGACAGATCGGTGGAGGCGGTGATGGCGGACGTGGGAGGCCAGCAATTCGGCCAGTTCAAACCGGCGCTCGCGGATCTGGCGGTGGAGAAACTGGCACCAATTTCGGGTGAGATGTCCCGCCTGATGCAGGACCCGGCAGAGATTGATCGGATCCTTGTGGACGGAGCTGGACGCGCGCGGACGATTGCCGCGCCAATTCTGCAAAAGACATACGACATCGTTGGCATGGTGGGCGCCAAGGTCTAGCGTACGCCTTTGGACAGGAGCGATCCTCCCCCGACGTTGCACGGAACCCGTCCAGATCAAGCAGAGTACGCAAGGCGCATTCGTCACGCCCCGGTTTGCCGAGCCAAACGTCTCAAAATCAACGCTTTCTGGGTGGATGTGCCGGATAGTTGCTTTCGTGTGCGCGCCCGCCCCGAAGCCGGATGTCATTTTGCAGACGATCGCACCAATCCGACTACGCTGTGCAAATTCGCACAAAATCCGCTCATTCCTATCAAATTGCGCGATGGTGGATAGCTGCATACGTTCCTTCGCACCGTGACAAGGAGCAAGTTCATGACACCTACGCATCCCGCCACTTCCATTGGCCATGTCCACCTCAAGGTCGCTGATCTTGACCGCGCGATAGACTTCTATTCCGGCGTGCTGGGGTTCGAAGTTCAACAGCGCTTGCCGTCAGGTGCCGCGTTTCTCGGCGCGGGCGGGTATCACCATCACATTGGCCTCAACACGTGGGAGTCCAAAGGCGGCACCCCGCCCCCGCAGGGCACAACAGGGCTTTACCACACGGCGTTCCTCTACCCGGACCGCGCACAGCTTGCCGATGCTCTGCGCCGTGTGACGGAAGCGGGCTACCCCATCGAAGGATCGGCCGATCACGGGGTCAGTGAGGCAATCTATCTGTCAGATCCTGACGGCAACGGGGTCGAGCTTTATCGCGACCGTGCGCCAGAAGACTGGCCTCGAGATGAGGAGGGCAACCTGCAAATGACCAACGCGAGTCTCGACCTAGAGCAGCTTTTGTCGGAAGCGCCCTAGGCGGCTCTGGACGGGCATGGGTAATCGACCTAACGTCATGCGGACGCAAAGAGAGGTCGACCATGCCCACAGGCACAAACATCCGAACCTATTTCAATGGCACATGGCACGATGGCGATCTGCCTGTGATGAATGCCGCCGACCATGGGATGTGGCTGGGCAGCAATGTGTTTGACGGTGCGCGATTCTTTGAAGGCGTGACGCCCGATCTCGACAAACACTGCGCGCGGGTCAATGCATCCGCCGAGGCGTTGATGGTGACGCCCACGGTCAGCACTGAGGATATGGTGGCAATCGTGCAGGAGGGGCTGAAAGCCTATCCCAAAGACGCGGCTGTCTATGTGCGGCCAATGTATTGGGCGATTGACGGCGGTCATTCCGCGATCGTGCCGAAAGAGGGCGGCGATACCGGCTTTGCCATCAGCCTCGAAGAGGTGCCAATGGCCGCGCCTGAAGCCTCTGCCACCCTTACACGCACGCAGTTCCGCCGACCCGTCATGGAAGACGCGGTGGTGAATGCGAAAGCCGCCTGTCTTTACCCCAACAACGCCCGCATGCTGGCAGAAGCCAAGCGCAAAGGCTTTGCCAATGCGCTGGTGGCGGATGCATTGGGCAACGTGGCCGAGGCGGCGACGGCCAATGCCTTTGCGGTCAAGGATGGCGAAGTGTTCACGCCGGTTCCCAACGGTACCTTCCTGGCGGGTATCACGCGCGCACGGCACATCGAAAACATGCGCGCCGATGGGATCACCGTGCACGAGACGGTGATGAGCTTTGCGGATTTCCATGATGCCGATGAGGTGTTCCTGTCAGGCAACATGATGAAGGTCACGCCCATCACGGCCTTTGACGACACCAATTACCAGATCGGCCCGCTGACCCGCCGCGTACGAGAGATGTACTGGGATTGGGCACTATCAGAAAAATGACGTCAACATGACAACCCTCACCTCGCCAAATGGTACGCCTGCGTCTTCACTGTGCTTCGGTTGCATGCAATTTGGCGGTGTCGCGGACGCAGACGACAGCCGAGCAATGTACGACGCGTGCCGCGGGGCGGGCGTGAACTTCTTTGACACCGCGTATCTTTATACGGACGGCGCATCGGAGACACTGCTGAGCGGGTTTGTCGGAGCGGAGCGGGAGAAGCTGATTATCGCGACAAAGGCAGGGTATACCGGCGGTTCGGGACGGGAAAACATCATGAGTCAATTCGCGACAAGCCAAGCGCGGCTGAGCATAGATGCGGTGGATATCCTGTACCTGCACCGCTGGGATCCAGACACCGATCTGGAAGAAACCTTCGAGACGCTGACCGAGTTGCAGCAATCAGGCCGCATCCGTTACATTGGCGTGTCGAACTTTGCAGCGTGGCAAGTCATGAAGGCGCAGGCAGTTGCAGACCGTCTGGGCACAAGGATCGACATTCTCCAGCCAATGTATTCTTTGGTCAAACGTCAGGCTGAGGTGGAAATCTTCCCCATGGCCTTATCCGAGGGAATGGGCATTGCCTCTTACTCTCCGCTGGGTGGTGGGCTTCTGACAGGCAAGTACCAGTCGGGCGGCACCGGACGTTTGTCGAGCGATGAGCGTTATGCTGCGCGATACGGGCAAGGCTGGATGCACCATACGGCGGAGGCTCTGTCTGAGGTGGCGGCTGACATGGCTATGCATCCTGCCACGCTTGCCGTGGCTTGGGCCGCGCACCATCCGGCACTGACCGCACCTATCATAAGCGCGCGCAACACAGATCAACTGGCCCCAAGCCTCGCGGCCAGCGACGTCACGCTGAGCGATGAGGACTACGAGCGCCTTGAGTCGCTGTCGCAGCGTCCTGCCCCGGCGACAGATCGACTTGAGGAAAGCTGAAGCCTGCGATCATTGACAGACTTCACGTCGGAGAAAGGCATTATTCCACTGTCACCGTGATCTGGTCTGACGTCACGGGCGGATCATGCGGAATGTGGAACTGATCCCCCAGTACCATCTGCATGGTGTATGTACCGGGTGCGAGGTCAAAAACGGCTTCTGTCTGACCGCCGCCGAAATGCCGGTGGTTTTCATCATTGTAGAGGCCGTCTTCGGACATCTCAGCATCGTTGGGACCTTCGCCAAATGGCGCGCGGTTCACCAGAACATGGTGGTGACCTGTCTTGTCAAAATCCGCACCAGCCGGTGCAACGCCCATGCCGGACAGGCCGAATTTCACCTTGAACGGGCTCGATACAGTGGCACCATCTTCTAAATTGATGAAATAGACCTCTGCGCCTTCGGGCGACGGCGTTTCACCAGCAATGGCAAAACCCGTAAGAGCCGAGCAGGTTGTCAGCAGTGTAACTGTCTTCTTCATACTATCCTCCCGGTGGTCATAGTTGCGTCTGTGTGCTTGTCTTGGTGCATGTGAAGCTAAC